>CAYMOO010000023.1:0-14946 GCA_964392185.1 uncultured Gammaproteobacteria bacterium | reverse complement strand
ATGATAACAATCAGCGTTGGTTTCAAAAACCCGAAACAGTTGTCGAAAAAAAGTGTCATTACGGGAGAGTTGAATATTTTGTTAAAGGTACAGAAAACAGCACGAGTTGTTTTATAGTGCCCGCATCCGTTACTTTATCTCCTTCTCGTCCCTAACGTTTTTGCATAATTTTAGTGCTTCGTATTTTTTTACGTATAAATATATAGTTCTTATGAACTCAGCATGGCTCCAGGTAAGGGGAGAGACAGATAATTGTGATCCATTGTATGGATCTAATTGTTCCGACATGACACCAGAAGGTAAGGTATATTTTTCTGCCCATTGAAGTAACTTATAGGCTTCAAGAAGTTCCTTTTGCGATTTCGCAGTCGCTATCTTATATTGAGCAATCCATAATGTAGTGATGAACCAAGGATTTCCAGGAATGTTATTATGCGATCGGTAATAAATATCTCCCTCATATCTTGCTATGCCTCCAATACCATTGTGTGAGGTGAGCTTATGTATAGTATAATCAACACTCGATTTCAGTTTTTCATCGTCTTGCGAAAGCAGTCCAAAATGAAAAATGCCGTAAAAAGCCGAAGCGTCTACTGTTTTATCTGGCGTAATTATACCGTCTTGTATGGTCAGTCCTCGATAGAAATATTTTAAATCTTCATCATAAAGATATTTAACGACTCCGGATTTTATTTTCTCCGCCGTGACATCCAACGTGAGAGCGCGTCTGTGTTTTCCAAGTATGGTTGCGAATTTTGCCGCGGCAAGAATTCCTGCGTATACCGTGGCGGCGGTGTAAGTTGTCACTTGAAGTCTTTCTTCCCATAGGTCATAGCTAGCCATGGGTAGCCCTGTTTGGGTGTCAGTGAATTTTACTAAGAATTCAGCCGCTCTTTTTATAAAGTTGTTGTACAAACTTTCTATAAGCTCAAGGTTTTTGGTTAATTCATAGTAACGCCATAGGACAACCAGTATGTGTGCCGTTTCGTCTTCTTGGATAGGTAAAGTAGGTTGGTTTTTAGAAATCCATGGGTGCCATGAGCTGCCCAATGACCTATCGACGCGATATTTGTGCATGATGTACCCATCTTCTGTTATGACTTCGGAGCAAAAATTGAAAAATCGTTCGGCGATGGTAAACTCGTTTAGCTCAATTAAAGAAGATACCACATAAGCTCCATCTCTTGGCCAGACATAGGCATAAGTATCTTTGCCGTGTTCCAGAAACTCAGAGTCTCCCGCAGCTATAATTCCACCATTGTTGTCTATATGTGCGCGTACAACCAATAGGGATTTATTGAAGAGGTTTTTTATTTTGTCATCAAACGGACAAAGACATATATCTTGTTTGTTTACCCAAGCATGCCAATAATCTTTGGTAGTTTTTATCAGATACTCGGGCGACCGTCTTATAACATAACTATGAAGGTGATATGCATCCGGAATCGACTGCGACATTATCATCGAGTAATAGAGTATTTTTTGTTCATTAGGTTCGAGCTCAAATGTTTTTCCGATTACAGAATCTACCGATCCGTGTTCGATAGGATTTTTAGAAAGAATACCATCTTCGGCATCCTGATAAGTCCCGTTTTTGCCCGGCGTTCCGAAGCGGCCGACTGCAAAGTCATCAAACCCATGATGTTGAGTATATAAAGCAAGTAAAAAAACGCGTCTCCCCTTATAATGTATGATGACATTACGGAGGGGATCGTAAAATGCTGTGTCACCTTTATTCGATTCGTATAACTCAAATTGTTGATGGAAAAAGATTTTTATTTGTCTCTTGTGATCAGATAAATTTTGAATTTTTATTTTTCTTATGAATATGTTTGTTTCGTTAAAAAGCGTGTCAGATATATGAAGAGCGACATTTAATGTATGGTTTCGTGCCATAGTCGCGCCACTCATGCTGTCATTCTCGCAGTTAATTTCGATTTGCCAAGCGGGGTTATCCAACCAGTGCAGAAGGCCGTCGGTATACACTCCTATACGATGAGAGTTGTGTCCACCAATATGATTTTCCAGTCCAACATATGGAAAATACAGATCTCTTAGTTGAGAAAATCGGTCGAATAAAATCAAAGAAGAGCCATTGCCAAGGCAAAACGATTTTGGCATACTTTATATTTTATAGTTCTTTTTTAGATAAACTTCCACCAGCTTGTGGATCGATTTGCGTGTGCGGTAAGAGCGCATTTTTTTTGCCAAAGCCGGCTCAAGTATTACATTTTCTACCCAACTGGCAAAATCGTTTTTTTCTAGTGTTACATGATGGTTGAACTGTTCGTCTGTAATAGCGACTAAAGCATCCCTAAGATCCATTATAGTTTCCAGGACCGGGCCGTTAAAAATCCAGAATCTTTGATCTCCTTGTGCTTTAAATAGGTCTTTTGAGGGAATATTTTTCGTAGAGCTTATTTTCGTGTTTATGATATTGACGATATCATCGATAGAGTTTACCTGAGGCATAGTTTTTAAAATTTATAATATCGTTTATACCTGCTTTAATCTCCATTGTAGATCATTCAAAATATTCATGCAAGTGATAAAGGCCTCATATGGCGATTCGTACGGGTTGAAATATTTATGGACATCACCATCGGCGAACCATTTGGTACACATGTAATAAAAATGATCCGAAGTCTGTAATCGTCGCCAGTCTTCTATAAGTTTGTGATCTTTTGAATTTAAGATATCGTGCTCCAGATCGTATAATTTAGATATAGCATCTTTTTGTATAGAGTTAGAGAGCCAGGCAGACAAGTCACGCTCGGTATCTGCCCATGATACATACCTGGGGATATCTAGTTCGGCCACCTCCGGGAATTTTTGTACCGCTTCGGAGGGTGTAACGAATGAATTATCTGGGTGTTTTAATATTTCATTGGGAAGATGTTTCATGAATTCGAATATGCCGGTATCTTCCCATTGATGCTCTCCAAAAGTTTCATAGTCCATAAATAAATTGACGATGTCGCCGTTCCCGTTTACAGCCGAAACCCACTGGGCGAATTTGGGAGCCGTAAGTGGATATTCACTCCAAGCGCGAGATGAGAATCGGAAAGCGATATCATCCGATAGTCGGTAATTTTTAAGTAGAAGCTTGATTTTTTTGGTATCTTTTGGTTTATATAAAAAGTTAGGGCTGCGCCACCCCAATATATGGTCAGCACCTTCTGCAAGTATTCCGATATATCCCATTTTTTCAGCTTCTTTTGCTACTTCGTTGTTGTAAATAAGCTCAGTATTACGGAAAACTTTAGGAGTGACTCCAAAAAGTTCTTTAACTTTAGCCCGATGCATTTTTACCTGTTTGTCGAACTCTGGTTTTGAATAAAGAAAAGATAGAGAGTGATAATATGTTTCGCCCAATATTTCTACTTGGCCTGTTTTTACAAGGTCTTGGAACGAATGTAGCACTTCTGGATTGTATTGCTCAAGTTGTTCTAAAAATATACCGGAAAGCGAGTAACTGATTTTGAATCTAGGATTATTTTTGAGCAGACCAAGAAGTAGTTTGTTGGTCGGCAAATAGCATTTACCGGCTACTTTGTCGATGATTTTTTTGTTATTCAGTTTACTTTCCGATTCATCATTGAAATACTCGTGATCACGGCCAATATCAAATATACGGTATTTTTTCATCCTTCTCGGCTGATGAACCTGAAAATAAAAACAAACTGCTGTCATATTTAGACTGTCAACTGTTGATATAATCTGAGACATTTATCGGCGGCATTATCCCAAGTTAGTTTTTCCACGTCTTTTCGGCCATTTTCCCGCAAGCTATTTTGAAGGGAGCTGTACCTAAGGATCGAAATTATTTTATTTGCCATTTCGTCAATATCCCAGAAGTCTGTTTTTAATGCGTGAGTAAGAACCTCCGATACGCCCGACTGTTTTGATATCATGACAGGTGTTTTGTATGCTAAAGCTTCGAGGGCAGTGATACCAAATGGCTCTGAAACGGAAGGCATTACGACAATGTCTGATGAGCGATAAACTTTGTCTAGTTCTTTACCTCTCAAATAACCGACAAAAAATACCTTATCAGATACTCCAAGATTTGCCGCCAGGTTTATCATCTGGTATTCCATGTCGCCGGACCCGGCAACAACAAAAATAGTTTGGGACTCGTAAGCAAGAACTCTTTTTGCTACCTGAATGAAGTAATCAGGGCCTTTCTGGATAGTTATGCGGCCCACGAATAGTACCATACGCACTCCGGACTGTTTAAGTTTGAGAAAATCCAGAGATTCGTGGGGTGTGTCGTATTCGTCCAAATTAACACCATTGTGAATAACATGAATCTTAGAATTGGATATACCGTATTTACCCACGATCATGTCTTTTGTCATTTGGCTCACGGATATAACAGCATCGGCTTTTTCCATACCTTCACGCTCTATTTTATATACGTCGGGATTAGCTCCCGTGCCTCCGGTTCGGTCAAATTCAGTCGCATGAATATGAGCGATCAAAGGCTTTCTGCTTATTTTTTTTGCCATTATTCCAGCGGGAAATGAAAGCCAATCATGTGCGTGTATTACATCATGAGGAGTATTTTTTGCTATAACAGATGCGTTTCTTCCGTACCGCATAACTTCGTCGACTAAAGTGGGTGCATATGATCTGTCTGATCCCTCCGTGAATACGTCTTTACCATATGTTTCTGGGTTGCTGTATGGTCTTAAACTACTGTCGAATTCGTGAATACTTATTGAGTTCTGGTTATCGGCAAAGATTAGTGGTACATGAGCGGATGAAATTTGAAGTTTCTTTGGTAGTACGAAAGCGATTTTAGCCCCTTTTTTAGCAAGTGCCCGAGTAATGCCAGAACAAGCAACTCCCAGGCCGCCGCTGTTGAATGGGGGGAATTCCCATCCAAACATTAATACTCTCATGTTATGCTCTTAGATCAAATTATATGCACATAAAATAACGAGAAAATATTCCCGTAATTTTATCGTACAAATATTTATCGAATTTTACAAGTGTGTATTTGATATTTAAGAGCTATAAGTCAGAAAGATGAGTTATTCAACTTCAATAGAGGAGATTGTATCCGATACAGTCGACGATGTGTAGCCTTGTTTTTTTAGGTTGATTATTTTCGCAGAATAATGGCCGGATTGTTCGATATTGCGTAATATAAATTCACATTTGCCGTTGGCGTCGGTAAGGTCATTTCCTGTAAAGATCTTGCCATCTGGAGTAGTTAAATCAACGGTTACGTCCACATCCTGAAGATAGTTTTTTTGTGATTTTTCTTTTGTGTTTACTGTTATGATGAGATTTCTGCCATTTTCCGACTGGACAAGCTTCATTTTGAGATCATCGGGTTGAATTGATGGCAGCTCGAATGTCGCTTCTCTTTTTGAATCTATGGTTGGAACCGGAATGACAAGCGGTGCTATTGCAGTAACTTGCGGGGTTGGTTTTTTTTCGATAAACTCAAAATCCAATATATAATCTTTAAGACGTTGTGTAAAAGCTTGATCTTCTTTGTTGTTGGCGTTTCTGAAATGCACTATCTGAATGCCTGAATTCCATATATCTTTTATAACATGCTCGAGAACGGGGGAATCATCCATGGGATAAATATTCAACCCAATCAGACTGATTTTATTCTCTTTCGCCCATATAAGAGATTTTATAAGTGATTCTGTAGTCTGCCTGTCGTTTATACTGGCGTAATAAAATATCGCTTCATCACTGCTTGTCTGTGTTTTTTGAGTAAAATCATACTTCACAATTTCCTTGGGATCCGAATTCAATTCTATTGATCGGTCTTCGGTATCTATAAATGCGATCTTATTTTTCGGTAATCGTAAATTAATATTTTGTAAAATCGCCGCAACACTGGAATTTTTTTTCGCCGACATGTTCCATAACTCTATATGTGTAGCCATTTTAGTGTTTACTGACTGTTTTAGTTGCTCATTCTTGGAATAGTATTCTACATCAGATCTGTTAGATAAAGATTTTTCTGCGTTTTCGATATTATTGTTTTTGAGCCTAATAAGAATCAGGTTCTTGGTTAGATATTTGAGAATTTCTCCATCAACCGACTGTGCGATTGTATTTTCGTTACCCGAGATTTTTAATTTAACCAGTATTTCATCGTTGATTTGTTGGGCACCGATGGTCTTAATCGAAGGGGCGCCCAGGACGATGGAAAACAAAAATATGATACTTAAAAATTTTTTTATCGTCATATACTTAACTTACTCAAACAATATTTATGTGTCAACGATATAAAATATATCAAAATATTCAATCATTGATTCTATTTATATATCTGGTATAGCTAGAAATTATATCTTCGTTGTCATCCGTGCCAAACTTCTCCAAAAAGTTTTTTGCAATAACGAATGCCATCATTGATTCCGATATTACGCCGGCTCGGGGAACAACACAAATATCAGATCTCTCGACGGTGGCGGTATCTGCTGTTTTCGTTTTTATATTCACAGTTTTTAGAGGTTTGTATATGGTAGATATCGGTTTATGATAAACCCTTGCGATGACAGGCATGCCGTTGGTTACACCGCCTTCTATACCTCCCGCACGGTTTGTTTTCCGATAATAACCATCTCCTGATATTTCTTTTTCCGAAAAATAAATTTCATCTTGCACGTCGGTGCCATATGCTCCAGCCCCGCGTACTCCTTCTCCGATTTCTACCGCTTTTACCGAAGGTATACTCATCAATGCCTGAGCCAACTGACCGTCTATTTTGCGGTCATAATGAACATAACTTCCAAGCCCGGTTGGTATGTTTACTGCCCAAATTTCTATCACGCCGCCCAATGTATTCATTTCCGAACGTGTTTTCTGGATAAGTTCTTTCATTTTTGTCGCGGTTTCCGTGTCGAGACATCTTGTCTCAGGATCTGTTTCGTAGACTTTCTTTATATCGTCAAAAGAATATGTTTTTTCCGATCGTATATCCCCTATTTGTATTGTATGACTTGCAAAGTCTGTGCCGAATTGAGTGAGAAATTGTTTAAATATAGCACCAGCGGCAACTCTACCCGTTGTCTCTCTCGCCGAAGCGCGCTCAAGAACATTGCGCACATCATCAAAGTTGTATTTAAGCAAGCCTGCCAGATCGGCATGCCCCGGACGCGGTTTATTAACCTTTAACTTTTCCATCATTTCCTTATCTTGTTCCTCTGTGCTCATTTTTTCACCCCAATTTTTGAAGTCTTTGTTTTCGATATATATGGCTATTGGCGATCCAAGCGTTTTGCCAAAACGAATTCCGGCTGTTATCTCTATCGCATCATCCTCTATAAGCTGACGTCCGCCGCTACCAGCTCCTTTTTTCCTTTTTTTCATTTCTTCCTGTATCTTAATAGTCGATATCGGTACGTTGGCTGGCATTCCTTCTATGATAACGGTCAAGCCTTTTCCATGTGATTCGCCGGCAGTAAAAAAACGAAGCATATCAGTTGAGTGAAATTGTAACAAGTATCATAGGTAACGGACAAATATATACCTTTTTATTTTTTGTGTCAATATATATCCCAATCCAAATATCATACCAGGCAAATGACAGTCGTAAGTTATTTATCATACGTTTTTAAAGTATTCGTAAAATTTTTGCATTTCGGTAATGTTTATTTGTCCCGGTGCAGTCGTGCTATTTACGGACGCGTATGTCAGGTAACTGCCAAGCAATGGTCCAAATAGGCGAGTTTCTCGACCGCGATCACCCATGCCCACCATAATCTGATTTTCTTCCGGTTTTTTACTAAGAAGTACTCGGTATAAAATTTGGATATCATATGGTTTCAGGATCATCGTAGCTATTTTTATAATATCGGCGCCTGTTTGTTTCATCTCGAAGACTAATTTGGTTAATTCCCAGTATTTAGGTGTGGATAAGAAGTTGTGCCAGGAGGTGATTAGTAGTGAATTTTTTTTGTCGATCGGGAATTTTTTGAGGGTTGAATATTCTACATCGATATATTCAAATTCGCGGTCGATCGCATGTCTGATAAAAGCGAATTGTTCATTTTCCGAAATCTCATTTGCTCCACCTTCATCTTTTTTACGGAACGTAAAAATCGCCGGTTTAGTCTTATGTCTTTTAATCTCATCTATATGAGATAAATTGATGTTTTTTATATAATCGACTCTCAATTCGATTATGTCAGCCTGCGCTTCGGCGGTCTTTATATTTTTTAAGAATTCTTCGATAGTGGCGCCTGTGACAACTGCGCAAATACGTATTTGGTTCATTATTCATTAACTAAAATTTTTTTCATCGTTTCAACAGGTGCTTTCACTCCGGTGTACAACTCAAATTGGGCCACTCCCTGGTGAAGTAGCATTTCTACCCCATGAATTATTTTTGCCCCTTTCATTTCCGCTTCTTTGAGAAATCTGGTTTGATATGGAGTATATACGGCATCGAAAACCAATTGTTTGTCGTTTAGTAAATCCGCAGGAAGGGGAGACTCGGAAATTTTGTCTCCCATGCCGAGAGTGGTAGAGTTGAGTACTATGTCATAATCCCTTACCTGCGAAATTGCGTCTAAACTATCAGCCTCACATTCGAACTCTTCGGCGAGCTGCCTTGCTTTGTCGAGAGTGCGATTGAAAATTTTTACATTCGCGCCTTCCTTCACAAGCCCATAGATCATCGCCCTCGAGGCACCTCCGGCTCCGATAACGGCCGCTTTTTTATTTTTTATATTGGGAAGTATATTTTTTATTGGCGTGATAACGCCCAGCCAGTCGGTATTATATCCGGTCAGAATTCCTTCGTTGTTTACTACGGTATTGACCGCACCGATTTTTTTAGCTGTTTCATCGATATTGTTTAAGTAATTTAATATATCGACTTTATGGGGAATTGTTACAGTCAGACCATGAATTCCAAGAGTGCGCACCGATTCGACCGCTTGCCTGAGTTGTTCCGGTTTAATTCTGGCGGCAACGAATACAAACTTATCTTCAATTCCCAGAGCTTCATAGGCTGCGTTATGCATAGCGGGCGAAAGCGAATGCTCCACCGGGTCACCGATTATCATACAGATTTGAGTTTTTGCCGATATTTTCATAATTCAACGGGCAATTTCATATAAGCGAGAATCGTTTCAACGACCATTTTTGTATCTATGACATCTGTACCTATTATATGGTGCGCTGCTTCTTCGTATAATTTTTTTCTGTCATCGTATGTTTTTTGTAGGTCTTTAAGCAATGATTTGCTACCGGTTAAGGTTGGTCGGTCCGAATCGAATGATCCTATTCTGTTCAACGATGTTTCCGGTTTAGCGAAAAGATAAAATACCGTCCCCAAACTCCGGATTATTTCGCGATTTTCTTCGCGTACAGGAACGCCACCCCCTGTTGATAATATGAATTTATTTTTGGGTTTAAGTGTGCGGAGCAATTTTGTTTCCTTTTCGCGGAAGTAGTCCCAGCCGTGTTTTTTAACCATTTCTTCTATACTCATACCAGCAGCTTGCACGATCAGCGCGTCCATTTCCAGATGGGGAAGACCAGTCTTCTCGCGTAACAATTTGGCGGCCGACGATTTACCACTACCGCGCATACCTATAAGTATTATAGATTTATCCATATATTAGATTAACTCCAATAGATTCTAATACTTTCCAGTAATTAGGGAAGGTCTTATTTACCACTTCCGGATTATTAATCGCCATACCGCTCAAAGAGGTGCCGGCAACAGCAAAGGACATTGCCATACGGTGGTCGCCGTATGTATCTATGGTTGCTGGTTTTGGATTTCCGCCGTGAATTATAAGAGTGTCACGAGTCGATTCCGTTTGTATTCCCATTTTATCAAGTTCTTTCTCAACGGCGGCAACGCGCTCTGTTTCCTTTACTCTAAGTGAACGGATTCCATTTATTACTGTTTTTCCTTTCGCGAATGCCGCAAGAACGGCCAGTGTTTGAGCTTGATCGGGGCATTGTTCCATGTTTATCGTTATCGGTTGTACTCCCTTGCCTATTATTGTCATCGAATTATTGCCGGTAATAATTTTATTTCCCATCATTTCTAGGATAGAGGCGAATTGTCTATCGCCCTGCTTCGAGGCAGGATTTAAATTTTGTAAAGTAATTTTAGAACGGGTGAGCGCACCAATTGCAAAAAAATAGCCAGCTCCGGAAAAGTCGCCTTCTACGGTATATTCATCAAGATTATATCTCTGCTCGGCCGCAATTGAGTAGTTATTGTAATTATCGTTTTTTACTTCTACCCCGAACTGTTTCATGGTGTCGATCGTCATGTCGATATAAGATTTGGAAATCTGGTTGCCAATCACCTCAATATTAGTTTTTCCTATTGCAGGAGCAATCATCATAATCGCGCTGAAGTACTGGCTGCTGATATCACCATTCAACTTCGCTGTATTCGGGCGAAGAGTTGAGGTGCTTATTTTAAGTGGCGGAAAACCTTCCTTTTCTATATATTTGATGTCGGCACCAAGCTGTCTGAGCCCTTCTACCAAGTCTTTTATAGGTCTTTTGTTTAGGCCCTCAAGACCAGTAAGAGTTTTTACTCCCGGCAGCACACAAGCCAAGGCAAGTATAAATCTTATTGTAGTTCCGGAAAGTCTTGCATTAAGGTTGACTGGAAAATTTTTTTCAATTATATTTCTAGGTTCGACAGTTATGCTATCAGCATCTTTTCTTAAAACATAACTCAGTTGTTTAAGACAGTCTGCCATTGCCTCCGTATCGTCGCTTAGAAGTGGATTTTTTATAGTTACTTTTTTTTCCGACAATGCAGCAATTATAAGCGCTCGATTAGTATAACTTTTCGAACCGGGTATAGAAATTGTCGCTTCAAAAGGCGTGCTTATAGGATTTATTATTATTTGGTTCACTGTTCGATTAATTTAATATGTAATTAATTGCTTTAGTGGCAAAACCGAGGTCGATTTCGATATTGAAATCGGCTTCGCCAATTTTTTTGAGAAGTGTCCATTTTACTTTACCTTTTTCGTTCTTCTTGTCGAATTTTAATACTTTAAGAATTTTATCGGGATCGATTTGATCGGTTTTTACCGGCAGTCCGGCATTTTGCATTGCCCTTTCTACTTTATGGAAATCTTCGGGTTCGATATATCCGGATAGCTCGGAAAGTTTAGCTTCTGCGATCATACCGATCGCGACCGCCTCACCATGAAGTAGGGGATTTTTCGAGTTCAGCTTGATGGATTCGATAGCATGGCCGATCGTATGTCCGAAGTTTAGGATTTTTCTCAAGCCGGTTTCTTTTTCATCCGTTTCGACGATTCTTGCCTTTATACTAACGGACTCTTCAATGATCTCTATCAGTTCTGTTTTTGAGAATTCGTTTGGTTTTTTAGCCGTAACTTTATCGAAGTATTCTTCGTTATCGATGAGACCATGCTTGATTATTTCAGCGAAACCCGAAACAAAGTCACGCTTTGGCAAGCTTTCTAGTACATCAACGTCTACTATTACTGCCGAAGGTTGTGCGAAGGAACCGATTATATTTTTATAACCTTCATAATCTATTGCGAGTTTGCCGCCCGCTGAGGCGTCCACCATTGATAGTAGGGAAGTGGGGATTTGGATAAAATCAATTCCCCGCATATAGGTAGCAGCGGCAAATCCACCCATATCTCCGATTACTCCGCCGCCCAGATTTATCACGACGCTTTTTCGGTCCATTTTGTTTGCGATAAATGTTTGCCAGATTCTTTCGAGTGAAGTGATGTTTTTGTTTTTCTCGCCTGGCTCTACAATATATTCCGAAACGGACAAAGGGATTTTCGATTTAAGTTTGCCAAGCCACAAAGGCCCGATATTTTTATCGGTGACTATTACCGCGCGTGAATATTTTTGCCAATCCAATAGAGTCTCTATTTCATCGATTATATTCTGCCCTATAAATACCGGGTAATTCTTTTTTTCTGTTGTGAAATTTATATTAACTTTTTTCATATTAGTGAATCATGATTGTATTTGGCCGCGCTAAAAAATTCGAAAGCATTTTCTGCCGTTAGTGGATGGCTTGCTATATAAGACAATAAAGCGGCGAGTTCTGTACGGATATTGTCCCCATTTTCAATATAGATTTCACTATGCATTTGTGGATTTCCGCCCGCTACTCTTGTTGCCGATGCGAAGCCGCTACTTGCCAGTTTGGCTGTCTCCGGTCTCTTGTCGACTATGAAATTGCTCAAATATGAGGCGACTACAAAAACCAGGTGAGAGACTGATGCAATGCGTCTGTCGTGTATTTCCGGCGTCAGTATGGTAGATTTTGCCCCAAGGCTTGTTGCGAACTCGGCGAAATCTCCAATAGTTGACTGACTATTTTTTTTGTGAGGAGTGATTATCCATGACCTGTCTTCAAAAATTCCTGCTCTTGAGTGATTATAACCCGATTTTTCACTACCTGCCATAGGGTGAGTGGGTAAGAATTCAGCATATTCGTTTGATAATTTCTCGAATTGATAAGAGATTTGCCGTTTTGTGCTGGCGATATCGGCGACTATTAGTTTTTTGCCCCTTTTCTTCGTATTGGCGATTATGCGAGCTGTTTCGACGACATTACCAATTGGTGTCGCGATGAATATGAGCTCACTAGATTCGATAAATTTGTCCAAATCCGAGAACGTCACATCGGCGATATCGATGGAATCTATTTTTGTTTTATCTTGTCGTAACGCGTATATTTCACTGCCACCGAGTATTTTGATCGCCTTGGCTATCGAACCACCCATAAATCCAAAACCGATAATGCCGATTTTTTTGTAAGGCAGTTTCTGCCTGCCTCCGTTTTTTTGTGAAAGTTTTGAAGCCTTAAAAATGGCTCGATATATATCGGGAATTGCGTCTTTGAGGATCGGGTTGACGGCTTTTTTTTGTAGATCGCCGACAAGTTCGGTTTCCCGCGATTTTTGGTCTGTGGCCAGTCCATACTTTCTCTTTATATTTCCAACCTCGTCTGTAAGAACCATACGTTCATTTAACAGAGCGACGATCTTTTTATCGAGAGTGTCTATTTTTTGCCGCGATTCCTGCAATACGTCAGACATATTTTTTCGCAGACTTATAAAAGCCGAGTATTTTTATCGAGTGTGTTTTTTGTCTAAAATCCCCATTTATCGTTTCTACAATTTTACTTTTCGCTATTCCCGGAAATTCGATGTCGATATAAAAAACATATTCAAAGGGTTTACCTAAGATTGGACGCGATTCAATTTTAGTGAGATTAACACCCTGATTTGCCAGTATTGCCAATGCCGCATATAATGATCCTGGTGTGTGGGATAGTGTGATTATTAGTGAGCATTTGTCGGCGTCTTCTATATCTGTCTCCTGTTTACTTATTGTGAGAAATCTCGTGAAGTTATTGGGATTATCTTCGATGTTTGAGCGGATTTTTTTAAGATTGTATAGCTCGGCAGCTTTACTACTTGCTATTGCGGCAATACTAGTGTCATATAGTTCGGAAATCATTTTGGCCGCGCCCGCCGTATCAGGGTGGATTATTTTCTCCATCCAGGGGTGAGCCATGAAAAAATTTTCACACTGTTCGATGGCTTTTATGTGTGAGTATACTTTTTTTATATTTTTCAAATCGTTCTCATCGTTCGCATCCTGGTTGACGAGTAAGAAATGTTCCACCTTTAAGTTGGTTTCGCCCACAGCATAAACATCGTGATTGTACAAATGGTCGTAATTTTCATAGATTGAGCCAGCCAGGGTGTTTTCCACGGGTACGACGCCATAAGAGGTTAAATTTGACTCTACATCGCGGAAAATTTCGATGAATTGTTTGGTCCCGATGAATTCTTCATCGGCGCCGAAATATCCGGTAGCAGCTATATGAGAGAAGGATCCAGGAACGCCCTGGTAGAAAATCGATTTCATAAATGTTTGATCGTCGATTTGTAATAGCCGACAACACGTAAAAATTCGGTATTTTCCTTATAGACTGCAAGAATTTCCTCCATTCGTGTTATGTGTTGTTGACCATACTCGAAATCCACATAAAACATATATTCATAAGGTTTGCCATATACCTTGCGGGATTCGATTTTGGTAAGATTTAGTTCGTAATTTTCGAAAATGGCAAGCGCACGATAAAGACTACCGGCTTTATGCGAAACGACGAATATCATAGATGATTTGTCGTTGTTTTTATATACAGATGGTTTTTTTGAAATAAGTAAAAAACGTGAATATGATGCGTCTTTTTTTATTTCATGATTTATTTCGCCTGCCGCGTAGATGTTTTCGTATTCACAAAACTGATCGTATACTTCATAATTTGAGCCTCGCCAGCTGTCGTCGATAAGAACTATTCCACTTTGAGATTCTTCGGAAATTAAGGATTCGAAAACCTCACGTGAATTGGCATAGGTTTTATAAGCGTGCTTGTTCCCGTAATATTTTTTTGCCGGAATGATAGCGTTTTCCGTTAAAGCTATTTTCATATATATATTATAACTAATGTAATAGTGTTAATTTTTTGGCGCTGCCAGATCGCGGAATATCGCCAACTCTTGTAAAAGATATTGTAATTCTTTTAGAGTAATGTGCTGATGTGTATCCGTCACCGACGTACCGACTTCTATGAGAATGCCATCGTACAGGTACTCATTGTTTGCTGTAGTCATTTTCATTGCATCGATTGTTGCGTTCACTATTTCATTGCGCATTTTTGGACCTAGAGCATGACTGGGATCAAAGTACAATTTCAGTCCTGTCGCGGACTTAGTGCGCTCGGCGATGCGGTGTACGGGGTAGCTGCGGTAATTACCTTTATCTGGAACATCAACACCGCGGTGGATCAATATAGTATGTCCGGAAAGTTTGCCCGCATAAGAGGCAAGCCCTGCCCAGGTTTTTTCCATGGTCGTTTTGCCGGTAAAGTGGGGAGAGTTGGCCACATGTAGTGCTTCTCCGACCCATTTA
>CAYMOO010000022.1:0-15122 GCA_964392185.1 uncultured Gammaproteobacteria bacterium | reverse complement strand
ATGATTTTATTTGTAAACCATTTGAAGTAGATGCTCTTCTTAAAAAGGTAAAAAACTTCCTCTAGAGGATCAATATAATAAGTATTTATTTTTTTCTAGTTATTTATCTTGAACGATAAAAATGTATGTGATACCCTATAAAAAGGCTTGTTAAAATATTCGATTAAGATTGGAGGTGTGAACCAATTATGTCTGAAAATAGTGGCGAAGGATTAACTAGAGATCAAATTCTTATGAAAGAGTTCGATGATATCGCAAAAAATACCGCTCTGACAGATAAAGAAAAGGATCAAGCTCTGGCCAACATCGCGCGCGATGAAACCCAATTTCACAATGAAGGAACCCTGAGCAAAACTCCAAAACAGGCGGAAGTTATGACAGGCGCAAATAGAAGGGAAATACACGTTGCAGTCGATGGGACAGTTTTACCGACTAATGCGGATGTTACACAACTCAATACGGCTCTTAAAGATAATATGAGGCCAGGTAGGTAAATATGAGATTAGTGGAACACCTACGCGAGTTAATGTCTAATCCGGTATCTCAATCACGTATTGATAAGATACAGGAAGATATTAGTTTTGCTGTAAAGTCATATTATATTGGGGATTTTACCAAAGAGGAGCTCGAGTATATTTTGATGGTTCTGAATGAAGAGAACGATCTTGATCGTCTGACGCTACAATTTCCAGGCCCGCTCTATGGGCTTTTGAGGAAGGCTAATTTAAGTCCTACGGAAGCAAGAAGTATCACCGATGAAGAGAGAGCTCATTATCTTGCCGCTAAAGAAAATAAATTGGAAAATCCCTACTTTGTTATTTATATTTCTGAAGAAGGAGGTAGAAAATTCATTAACACTTTTGTTTCCTATGGTCTCGATTTTAGTAGGCCGGATGAGGAAATTAGGCAAGCTATTTATGATATCAGTACTGCTCCAGATAATCCTAGCGTGAATGATCTTGCGAAGTTGCCATGAGATAGAGATTTAATATTGTTTCAATCCATTTCCCATCAGTCCTACCAGCGCTCCGATAGCAGCTGAACCGAGAAAGCGTCTGGTATATGTGTCGCGTGCATCAGCTTCTTCCTTAGTATAACCAAAGGGGATTTTTTCGCCATCGCGAACAGTCACATAGGGAACTCCTTCCTCGGGTGTCGTATTATTTTCGGATTTGTCGTTTATTTGCCTTAATGTGTGTTGGAGTAGGGCGAAGTTTGCTAAAGCATAAGCTTCAAGACCGACAGCGCCAACTTCTAGGCCCTTACTGATAAATTCTCGACGTGATAGTCTGCTTTTTAGATCTAAATGACGAGATAAAGCCATTTCCATGTACATAATATATATGCAAGTAGGCTATTAATATGTGATTGATGTCACCAGAAAGTACGCCGTATTTTAATGAAATCGGAGGTAAAATATAGCAGATATGGTAATAAAATCGATAAAAACAAAAAAAATTATACTTGGAGAGGACATTTTTAAGATTCTTGATAAATATCTAGATAGTATCGCCGAAGGTTCAATAGTGGTCGTAACTTCAAAAATAGTATCACTTTGTGAAGGTAGGGCGGTACCTATCGGATCCGTGGAGAAGTCGATTCTGGTTAAGCAAGAAGCTGAATTATATATCCCGCCGGAGAAGAATAAATATAATATGACAATTACCATAAAGAAAAGCCTTATGGTGCCGACTGCGGGCATAGATGAATCGAACGGTAACGGCTATTATGTTTTGTGGCCAAAAAATGCGCAAAAATCAGCAAATCTAATAAGAAGATATTTGAGTTCTAAGTATAACTTAAAAAAATTGGGCGTCATTATAACCGATAGCAGTACTTCACCTTTAAGGTGGGGGACAACCGGAGTGGCGATCGCCCATTCGGGCTTCCGAGCGCTGAATAACTATATTGGTAAGCCCGATATATTTGGCAGACCGATGCATGTCACCAAAGCAAATCTTATGGATGCTTTGGCATCCGCAGCAGTCGTTGTTATGGGAGAGGGGAGTGAATGCACACCGCTCGCTCTAATAAGAGATTTGCCAATGGTGGCGTTCCAGAGCCGTAATCCCACGAAAAAAGAATTGAAGGATCTTTCTATCAATATAGAAGATGATATATACGGCGACATATTGAAAAAGGCCGACTGGCAAATAGGGGAAAGCAAATAGTCTCTGTTTCTGTCTCTGTTACATCGAAGGCTGAAGCATACTCGCCTGATTACCTTCGGTATCTACAAATGAGACAAATTTTCCTACAGTAGGTATATCTACTGGCTCGCCAAGAATTTTGCCACCAGAACTAACGACTTTTTTCATGTATTCTTCTATATTCGGAACTGCGATTACCAGCGATGGTTTATTGGAGGTTTTTTCCGATTTCATATAAAAGCCGCCGTTTATAGCACCCGGAGTAGTCGGCCGTCCTGTTTTTTCATCCGATTGAGTTGTATTTGCGAGTAAGTAGTGGCCCATTTCTTCGCCTGTTTCTACCATATTCCAGTTAAATACTTCACTATAAAATTTGGCCGTTCTTTTGTTATTTTCTGTAGGCATTTCAAAATGGACTACAGGACATGATTGATTTTTCATATGTAACTTAAGAATTTATATACGTTTATTTTAGCAGATTTGTGATTTTTTTCACAATTCCAATATTATTTAATTATTTGATTCATTTTATGAAATTGAGCCGAAGATAAGTAAAAATTTGGAGTGATATAATATTTCAATGATGATGGTAGATTTCACACAGCGGAGAACTAGAATTATCACTGTCGTTTCTGTCTTAGTGATTATTGGCGGAGTGGCTTTGGTAATCGCTTTGCGAAAATCAAAATCCGAACCATCGGTGTCGGCGGAAAAGATCTCGGCATTTTCATCCCCAACACCTGTTCCCACTAAGAATCAGTCAACAGTCACTCCGACACCAAGTGCTATTGTCACATCTGTGCCAACATCGACACCAATTGTAACAAAACCTCCAACACCCAGTCCGACCGTTACACCGACAAAGGCCGCTCCGACGAGCACTCCGATTCCCGCAACCAATACGCCGGCCCCGACAAATAGCCCGACTCCAACCAACACACCTACTCCAATACCAGATACACAGCCGCCGCAATCGAGAGTTTTATATCCAAAAAACGGAGGAGAATTAACTTATAAAACCAACGGACAAGTTTGCGCTATATCTGAAGGACCGTTGGACAACGTCTCAAACTGGCAAAAAATTCAGACGCGCTTTAAGTTCGACGGGGACGATTGGGCAGCTTATGAGACAAACCGATTGTATTTTTGTCGTGATCCATTGCCCAATGGTACACACACTTTGAAGATTCAATCTAAAGATGAGGCGGGCAATGAAGAATCTGAGCAAACGATTTCGTTTACCGTGAATATTGAAGGTAATTAAATAGGCTTAACTTCAGTGTGTAAGGTAGTATTTTCTCCATATCTCAAAATCTACCAGATTTACCAAGCTATCGGAGTTTGTAGAAGTCACTTCGGGTCCATTGTAGTTGGCGTCTATCGTGGCGCCATTATTGTCGGCATCAGCTCCACACGCGGAAGGTATTGCGCTGGTGCAATTGGCGAAATATTCATCGCGCCATATTTGAAAATCCGCAAGATCTACGGCTCCGTTACAGTCGGCGTCGCCAGATGCTTTTAAGTTGCAGGCGGAATATACAGGAGTAGGCGAGGCGGTCGGAGAAAGTGCGGGTGAGGGCGTGATCGTCGGTGTTGTCGGGTTTGTTGTTTTGTATTTAAGACATTCGGCGGAACTCAGAGTCGTTGGGGGGTTGCCATCTACAGCCATTTGTGCGTCCTGGCCGTCGGCGCATACTAATACATGCGATGAGGCGGCTGTTATTCTAAGTTTGTTATTGACGTTGCCGCTGTAGGTGTTGTAGGCCAATATAATATTTGTTGCCGGATCGGCGATGCGTACCGGATAGTCCGATTGGCTTCCCGTAAATGAGTTTTGGTAAAAGGCGATATTATTGGGTATGTGTGCGGGTACATCAACCGAAGTATTAATATGAGTACCCCAGGAAGAATTACCGTCAAAAGAGTTGTGGTGAACATCGAGCCCGATCGAGTCGAAAAATTTTGAGCCGTACATGTTCATGTGGGAAATATTTCCGGCGACCTCTCCGTCAACTCCATGAATATCCATCCCGTGGTCTTTGTTGTAGTAAACCAGATTTGAATATATAAGGAAACTCGTCGTCCAGAGGGTTCCGTAAGTATGACTCGAGCTCGCATACTGTGCCTCACAGCGGGCGAGCGTGGGTATAGGTGTTTCATTCAGGCAGTCTTTGATAACGATTCCGTGGTAGGTGCCTGAGTCGTGTGCGGAAATGTTACGAACCGTAATCCGGTTGATATAACGGAGCTCTACGGCGGTTCGTGCGGAGTTGTAAACATTTATTCTTTCCAATAAGATATTGTTGGCATACCATATCAATAAAGTCTGAAGATTCTTTGCATTAGCATCGATCGACAGGTCGCGGATTACTATGTTGCGTTTATCTTTTAGTTTAATAAGCTGGTCGACGCTGTTTGTATCGGCCTTAATTATGGTTTTGTCTTTACCTGCCCCTTGCAGAAGTATATTACTTGGAAGTTCTAAAGGGCCATTTATAGGTAAAGTGCAGGCCGGCAGATTGACAGTACCGCCTGCGGTGCCGATGGAAGTAAGCAGTGACTTGAATGCGGTTTCGGTACAGGTTTGCAGGGTATATATGGCAGTTCCGACTTCGGTGTTGAATTGCGTTGTATTGAAGCCATATTCCGTGTGAACGAGTGGTTTACAGGTAGAGTCTCTCAGGTCGGTAAATTGACCGGCGGCACAGGGATTTGTATTGACGCCATTTGTTTCCGAATAATTTATCGCTAATGCAGGGGTTTTTATAAGTAGAAAAATGCTGACAAAAAAAACCGGCATGATAATCCATCGATTCATATTATCATCTTATCATTTGTTTGGAGCTTACTCACGTGTGAGTTTGCGATAAGATTCGATAAGTCGCGCTGTGACGGGACCGGCTTTTCCATTGCCTATTTTTTTATCATCTATCTGATAAACAGGCATCACTTCTTTATTTGAGGCGGTAACGAAAACTTCATCGAACGATTTTATGTTTTTGACATTGAGATTTTTTTCCTTAAATGGAATCTTCAGTTCTTTGGCGATTTCCCGGACTACTTTTTTCGTGATTCCTTCCAGTATTTCCGATGGTCGGGAAATGATTTCCCCCTTTATTACTGCATAAAAATTACTGGTCATACCTTCGTAGATTTCTCCTTTTTCATCGGTATGGATTATCTCGGTCGCTCCATTTTCGCGTGCTTTTTTCAGTTCGAGTACACCCGCCATATAATTTATCGATTTAGCTTCAGGGATGAAACGTTTCACGCGGAAAGTGGTTACTTTTATCCCCTTTTTATAAAATTCGGGCGGATAGTCGTGAGCTTGAGTGTAGAGTACTATAACGGATGGCTTACCCACACTTATCGAATCGGCACTAACGCCGCCGGTAACGACTATACGAATATTAAAGTCTTTCGCGGCATTTTTATTTTTTTTGATTCCGGTTTCGATTATTTCGGTCAACTGTGATTGGGAGTAGGGTATTTCCAGTTGTAGTAGTCTGGCAGAGTTCCAGAGACGTTCTATATGCGGCTGTAATTTAAAGGGTACTTGTTTGTAGGTCCGCAGGAAGTCGAAAATCCCGAATCCGCGTAAAACCGCCAGATCGAATACTGGTAAAGTAGCCTGGGAATCATTTGTCCAGCGACCGTTGATGAATACTTTCATAGAGGGAGTATACGATATATATCATAGTTTTTCCAGGTCTATTTGGTAAACTTACCATCTTATAATATGTCTGAAAAAATAGAATCGTCAAGGAATTCTCCACTTAGAGATATTTTCAGCAACATCACCGAAGGCGCATCTAAGTGGATGCATGAAAATACCTTTCTGACCCCGAATAATGTTACCGCTATCGGAACAGGCCTGGTCGCTATTGGGGCAACGGCTGCTTATGTAGCAAACAGGGCGGGAGAAAAAAATTCAGCCACTTGGAGATCTGTCTCCACGGCTGTTACCGCACTTGGTGAGTCGATGGATGCTTTCGACGGCGCGCTTTTCCGGTATAAAAAGAAATTACACGATGAGGGAGATGGTACGGTAACTATTGTAGAAAGCCCCAATACCGATGCCGATAACGATCGCCTACAGGAAGGTGTCATGGGGGTTGCCCGCATCGCAACCGCCAAAAACAGAGGGGATAGTGTGGGAGCGGCTTTGGCGACTGCCGCAACTATACTACAACCAATCCCAAGCACGCTTCGCGCAGCCGGAGAAAAAAGAGGAAGGGTTTTTCCGGAAAATGGTAAAATCCCGGCTTTAGATATATGGGGTACGAGAGCAGGCCGGGCAGCCGCCAATGTGGTGGCGACCGAATTTCCCGGATGGCCGCAGAAGATTGCCGACGGTCTCGTAGTCATTTCCACTGCTCGGACTATTTATCAGAGGGCAAAAATAGTTACTGCCAAAGATCCAGAGAATAAACTTGACGTATTGCCGGAAAAAGAAAAAGATAAAGCGGGTTTACGTCTTAAGCATATGGCCGGCATGGCCGCAATAGTGATCGGTGCGGCCGTTGCAGCAAATATACTCATGAAAAATGGACAAAATAAAAATGGAAGTTGATTGCGCGCTTAATCGATAGTATACTTCTTACACTATGAAAAAAAATATTCTTATTCCGGCTGCAATACTCATCGTCATTCTTTTGTTTGTTGGTTTTTATTTTTGGAAAAGTAATTCTTCTCCTGTAGAAAATGGAAAAGTCGGTATTGCTGGCACAAAAGAGCAGAAAGAGACCGGACTTACTCAAAAAGCTTCACTAAAGACCCTCATGGGTATGAAAAATCAAGAATGTACTTTTACCGACAAAGAAACCGGCAGTTCGGGAACAATGAAAGTGGGCAACGGACGCATGCGCGGAGATTTTGTGTCGATGACCGACAAACAAACCATGCATACCCACATGATATCAGATAATAAAGATGTTTATGTCTGGATGGATGAGTTGCAGTCGGCTATGAAAATATCCCTTAGCTCGATGGAAGAGATAAACTCCAAAGCTCTGGCCAATGCGCCAAAAACAGTAGATCTTAACCGTCAAGTAGATTATAGTTGTAAGTCGAGTACTCCCAAAGATTCCGACTTTCAGGTTCCGACCGACCGAACTTTTACCGATATGAGCGCAATGATGAAAGATGCGACCAAGATGATGAATGAAATAAAACAGAATACCACTCCGGCTACTTCGAGCGAAGGAGAGAAGGCCGATGCCTGTGCCGCATGTGATCAAGTACCAGAGCCATATAAAGCTCAGTGTAAAACATCTCTAAACTGTAAATAAGAAGATTATTTCGTGCTGGGAATGGTAAGAGAAAAGGAAGAGCCTTTACCTAATTCGGACCAATCAAGAGAAACTCCTCCGCCCATATTTTCTGCTAATTTTTTACTTATATATAAACCTAGACCGGTGCCCTTGTTCGTATCGTGCGAGTATAGATCGTCGTCCGCCTGCTGGAATTTTCGGAAAAGCAGTTTTTGGTTTTCTTCCGATATGCCAGAGCCGCTATCGGTCACGGAGATAATAAGCAATCCATCCCTTTCTTTTGCGTAGATTATCACATCTCCTTTTTCGGTGAATTTTATTGCATTACCGATAAGATTGACCAATATTTGTTTCACTTTTTCCTTATCGGCTAATGCGTAATTCAGCGGGGTTGAGGGAGTTTCAAGTTTTAAGTACAGATTTTTGCTTTCTGCCAGATAATGAAGCTCTTTTAGGGCCGAATCTACAAGATCGATAATCGAAAATTTTTCCTTATGAAAAATAATCCTGCCCTGTTCCAAACGGGAGACGCTCAGGAACTCATTGACAATATTAATCAGTCGGTTGGCGGACTGGTCGATATACCCGATCAGTTGGGGAATATCTCCGTCCGAAATTTTATCGGAGTAATAACTTTTAAGGATAGAAACCGAACCGCGAATAGCGGTGAGGGGAGTGCGTAATTCATGTGAAGCTATCGCAAAGAACTCGTCTTTTGTGCGTTCAAGTCGTTTTTTTTCGGTGATATCGTCTATCAATATTACGCTGCCGATATATTCCTTATCGGTGTTGCTCAAAAATACCGGTGTAACTGTAATGTGTAGTATGTTGCCGTTTATTTCCACTTCCTTAAATTCACGTGATTGTTTGCTTTCCTTCGCAGTATCTATCGCTTCTGTTATATCAAGGTCCTGACCAATATTTTTTTGAAGTTCTGACACATTTTGTATTTCCTCCATTATCCGCAGGATTTTTCGTGATACGTAATTGATGGTTATGATATTGTTTTCCACATCGGTCAAAATAAAGCCAATGGTTAGGGCGCGGACCGAGGCAAGGAGTTTGGCTTCGTTTTCCTGAGCGTGTTGAACGGCTTGTTTGAGCGCTTCTTTTTCTTTTCTTATGAGTGCGGTTTGCTCTTCGACTTTTTTTTCGACGACCTGTTTCTCAATTTGCAGCTGTTCCCGCCGGAATTTTTCTTCGGCGACGGCCATAGCTTCATTTTCTAGATCATTCCTAGTCATGAAGGCAACTCTTTCTTTATCAAGGATTCCCGCCGGAATCACCTTTAGATAGGCGGTTATTAGTTCGTAGTCATATGCTTCCTTGAACTCGGCGTAGTTTTTTAGTGTTAGATCGCGGGCGGTTGAATCGCCGAAAGACGCTGCTATATGATTGAATATTTGTTTATTGATTTTTTGGAAAAGATTGGTTAGTTCTTCGACCGACATCTCATCTAGTTTGTTTTTCATCGATTCTTTTGGGTCGACGGAAGAAATATCTATGTCGTTGAACGGAGTTTGACTTACGAAACCGGCAAAAATAGACCGCGCCTGAACCGGTCCGACCTGATTTATTAAATATTTGATAAGTCCTCCAGTATATATGTAGTAAAGATTGAGAAGTTGCTCTTTTTCCGGCAGAAACAGCAGCTTGGCTGATAGGGGAAGTTCGGATATACTGAATTTGGAACGTATTTCTTCGCGGAGAGAACTTTTTGTATAGAGTTTGGTTACTACCATCGGTTTATTGCGGATTATGAAATCTTCAAACGCCAAGTATTTTTGGATCGACTGATGCAATTTGGAGCTTTTATTTATTTTTTGCTCTTTTTCGAGGTTCGTCAATATGTTTGCCGCCAGATCTTCACGAATGACGATATTTTTTTCGAAAGCGAGGATTTTATCTATAAGTTCGGTCGATGCGGGGTCATTATTTTTGGTGGTAAAGAAAGAAAATATTCCCATAATGCATTGACATTCTTATTTTGATCAGTATATACTGTTTTTTATTCTAAAACTAGAATATGCAGTTTTATCGTAAGACGCTTCTTATATTGTTTATATCGCTGTTTACTTTTACCATTGGGTGGAATATATGGCTGTATTTTTTGCCTCATCATGCGACTCCCTGGAATTTTTTGTATAACTTCGTCTACGGTATGATTTATTTCATAGGCGGCGTTATCTCATTGTTTTATGGGGTTCAATTTGGTTGGAATAGCAATTTGGGTAAGATGCTCGTATTTTATGGTCTTGGATTACTGGCTTTCTGGGGAGGTAATATAGTGTGGGTTTACTATACTTTTTTCTTACTTACCGAAATACCGTTTCCCTCATATGCCGACATCTTGTATCTCATGTATTTCCCGTTTATGGCAATAGGTGCATATTTCACGCTCAAGATATATCAGAATCTGGTAACAAAATCTCTCGTAAGAGATTCGGCGGTTATAATGGTGGTGTTTTTTGTCGCTATCTTCGGTTATTTTGGTAGGCCGAACATTTCCTCCGAGCTTCCTTTCGTGCATAATCTTATAAATGTCGCTTATCCCTTTGGTGATGTTGTAATTCTTTCTATCGCACTGATTGCTTTAAGAATCGGCAGCGGCAAGATACATTTTAGTCTTTATATATTGGTTTTCGGTTTATTCTTGCAGGCGGTAAGCGATTTACTTTTTGTTTATCGCAATGCCGTCGAAATTTATTGGAACGGAGACATATCTGACACTTTATATACTTGCGCCGCATTTTTTACTAGCATCGGAATATTTGAAGTCATTAATAGTTTACTCCAAACCGCAAAAGTGCCTGTCGTTCCATCGCCTCGTCAGAACCAGGTCGCCGATGCGATATAAATATGCATACGATACTTGTCATAGAAGACGACTCGGCCATAGCCGAACTATACCGGATAGTTTTTACGAGGAAGAATTACAATTTTCAATTGGCGACGGATGGTGAAGACGGGCTTAATAAGCTTAAGGAGATAAAGCCAGAGCTGGCTCTTGTCGATATCATGATGCCCAAAATGAACGGCATGGAGCTTTTGCAGAAAATGAAGCAAGACCCAGAACTGAAAGATATTCCGGTTTTTATCCTCTCTAACCTGACCGATGTCGCTATGGAGGAAAAGATGCTGCAGACCGGTGCTATAAAATATGTCGTCAAAAGTCAGTATTTACCGGGGGAGATAGTCGCTATGGTTGATGAGTTTTTCAGTAAGCAGAGTCCTTTATAATCGCGAGTTTTTCATCCGTTATCCGCGTTATGTGTTTTCTGTTGTTTGGGTTGCGGATATAATTTTTCAGGATCTTATACACGTCGTAATCGAAATTTTCCGGTAGTTGTTCGTAACGAGACAGGCCTGCATCATCGAACTTAGCTTTACCTATAAGGCACCAGTTATCGACGAAGTATGCCTCACCATCTTCTCCGTGTTTTTCGTTTATCATGATAGGGGTGGAATATTTCCAGTCTTTAATACTTGTCTTCGCAAATGCGGTTTTTAGGCGTTCGTTGTACTCGGCGGGAGGCTCTTTGCCAAGACATGCTCCTTGGCATTTCCCCAATTTACTATTGAAGCAACCACCTTTAATTTTTTCCAGACCCACCAATTTAGGACATAAGTGGAAATCGTCACAAAGAGTTTCGAGAGTGGATTTGGCTTGTGTTTTGGAACTGAATATTCCGAGTATATCGCGGGTTTCTTTGGGACTTATAGATGTGACAGTCTCGACAGAGACATTATCGTAACCATTGACCCTTTTTTTCCGTAAGATTGTGTATTCCAGGTGTTTACGCAGCTGCCGGTTGTGCATGGGCTTTAGTTCTTTAATTAGCTCCGATTCCAAAAGTAGTGCTCCTAGTTCACCGGGCGTGGGATGGAATTCAATTCTGGAAGTTTGCGCAGTGATTGTGGCTTCCTGTTCGGCCATATAGTCTCCGGAAAAATGCGAAATGACTCTTGAGCGGATATTCGTACTTTTTCCAACATAAAGCAAAGTACCATCTTTGTTATAAAACAAGTAAACTCCAGGCGATTCGGGTAGCGTATCTATCGTGCCTTTTAGCTCCGGTGGCACGCTTGTTCGCACGAAAAGACGTCCCAGAGCATTATCGAGGGCGACACTTTCAACTGTATCGGAAAGTTTACCGAAGAACTCATATATCACCATTGCGTCGCCCAAAGCTCGGTGGCGATTATTGCACACTATCTGAAATCTTTCGATTATTGCATCCAGATTATGTCGGCGATAATGGGGGAACAGCAGTCGTGACAATCTGGCGGAGCAAAAATGTTTTACTGAAAAATTTATATCAAGACGTTTGAATTCGTTTTTGAGAAATCCATAGTCGAATCGCACGTTGTGCGCGACCATAAAAGAGTCTTCAAATAGCGAATAAACGTCTTCTTTTATTTCTTCAAATGTGGGCGCTGTTTCGAGCATCTCGGCCGTTATACCCGTCATCGTAGTAATAAAAGGATTTACATAAGTCTGAGGATTTATGAGTGATTCGTATTTTTTGACAATAATTCCATTTTCGCCGCGGATGATGCCGATCTCGATTATTCGGTCATTCACTCCGTGAGCGCCGGTCGTCTCCACATCGACGATGGTCAGTGGATGTTGAAAAATGGAATTCATTTTCCTAGTATACTCCGCTATATTAATAATGAGGTAGTTTTTTTGTACTTATCTTATCCACATGGTCTTACTGCTTGAGTTCGATATTATAAAAAAGTTACCACAAAATTTTTGGAAGTAATGTGTATTATAGGATATTAATTTTTCTTTAAAACACGTGTAAGAGATGGTCCTCATTCTCAGGGTTCCAAAATTGAAACTCTAGGAACGAGGGTAAAGGTTTGACCTACATAAACCTTTACCTCTCGCCTCTACCTGACTAGCAGGTAAAAACTAATTAACTAGCGCGGACGATGCGGGCGCGGCCGTTTCGCGATCGGAACTTCCGGGTGGGTTCTCCCGATTTGATGATAGGGCGTGGCTGGAATTTCGAAATCTTGATTCTCCCACCATCCTACAGACTGAATAACGCTAAATGTCCAGCTATAGTTTCCAATGCCATACCGCGCATTCAACCATGGACTCAAGTAGTCACGATCAACAAGATGAATCATTGCAATTTGCGACGCATCTGTCAGATATGTCTTGCCCGTCTGCCGAGCACCATATTGCTCTTCTTCATCTAGACCGGTGCCTACTTCGCCACCACGGAAATCAAGGTCTTTGTACAAAGCCTCTTGTGGGCCACTTTTTGAAAAAGGATCAGGTCGACGCATTTGTGAGCGTGGAACATATTGTGTTCGCTGGTAAACAACGATCTCAGAATTCAAACGTGTCCCGTATTCCCCAAACACAGCTTCGGTGATCGATTCACCGCTTCCAGGAGGGACGATGCGGAATCGACGCAACCGTTGAGTTGTGGGATTATAGATCCCGTTGATTCGGCCGATTGCGAAACTGCCAATCTCCCACATTTGATGAGATGTTCGCTCATTCGGGTGTTCGCTCCCCCCAACGTGATCGGAAAGCCCTCCAATATATGCCGGAATAGCAATCCCATTAGAATTTAGGTTGGCGACTCGAATGCCGTAGCTCATGCCAATTTCGACTGGCAAGAGCCATTCACCTGTCGAATGGTTGAACACCAAACGAAGGATCTCTTGTGTAAAGCTTTCGTCAGGGTTGCTATCCTGATCGACGAACCAAAGAGGTGTCCCATAAGGACGACCGATCAGATTGTACAATGAAATGCTTGATTGGCTGTTAATTGGTGTGTACGACATTTGTTTCTCCTTTAAGAAACTGGAACGAAAGGAAATTAGAAAGTGTTGTCACAACCGTTTATGCCTTTTTGGCCGGTTGGTGACATTGCAGGGCTGAAATAGGTTCCAGGCCTACAACTTCACCAACGGGCTTAAAGTATTTAGTTAATTAGTTCGTAGGGAGGCGATCCCAAAATAAGCAGCCAGAAGTCTATAGTCGAAAATCACTCAGCAATTGAATGATTTATACTGATTTTTTTGACTGCTTATAAAGGAATAACTCCCCACGAAACTAGTGAGTTATTAAGGTGCGGATCGGTATATTATAGGTTATATTTACCAAAGATGCAACAATACATGTTTAACCATAATCCCGATGGTTTTTATGTATACTCTTAACATGCCGCGATGCATATATAAGCATGTATTCTGTCTTTTTTTCTTTCTTCTTTTTTTAATAGAATTTTCCCCTCCAAAAGTAAATGCTGAGTTTCAACCGAGTGCTCCTTATTACTCTACATTTTATTATCAATGGTATACCAACCAGGCGACCGACGGCTCTTGGGGCTATTGGGCCGATCATTCCAATATTCCGCCGAACACATGGTTTTCGAAATACTTACCCGACCCGGATCCGAGTAAATTCGATCCGGCGACAGAATTATACAGTAATAATGACTACTCCAACTTCAAATGGCAGGTGGCCAAGATGCAAGAGGCTCATATCGAGGTCGCGATTGCTTCCTGGTTTGGTCCGCAAACGCGAGAAGACACCTCTTTTCGTAGTATTTTGACATCTTTTATGGGACGTTCCGACAATCCTTACCCCAATTTGCGCTGGGCTGTATATTATGAAGATGAAGGTTTTGCCGACCCCAGTGTATCTACGATAGTTTCCGATCTTACTTATATTAAAAATAACTATGCAGACAGTCCTTACAGCATGAAAATAAATGGTAAACCCGTAATATTTGTATACGCGGGGGCAAACGATACGCCCGGAACGATGACACAGCGTTGGAAAGAGGCCAACTCTCAACTGGGAAGCCAGTATTATATTGTTCTTAAAGTATTTGGCGGCTATGCCGCCGACCCTTATCAGCCGGACAGTTGGCACCAATACGCACCTGCCGTTAGATCCGGTATATTCGCGCCTTATTCGAGTTATGTGAGTCCAGGGTTTTTTCTCGATGACGGGGTGTCGACGGAGCGTCTTGTCAGAAATCCTACGGAATTTGAAAATGCCGTGAAAAGTATGGTCAACAGTAATACGGTCTGGAAACTTGTTGAGACATGGAATGAATGGGGAGAGGGAACTTCGGTTGAGCCGGGTGAAACGGTGAGGTTTAATGCTCAAACAGGCAAGGACGAACCTGATCCAAGCGGTTATACCTTCAAAAATTTATATATAGATATATTGGGCCGGAATTTACCTCAACTCGAAGGAAATGTCACACCAACTATCACTCCTATAATAACAGGGTCTGCAAGCCCGGTAATAATCGCGGCCGGAGATATGGTAGCCGATCTTGCGGTCAGCCCCAATAGTAAACACGCAGAAGTTTCGGATCTTATTTTAGCCCAGCATGCGGATGCGGTGCTGGCAATAGGCGACGTTCAGTACGAATATGGCCAACTAAGTAATTTTATGCAGTATTACGATCCGACCTGGGGAAGATTCAAGAATATTACCTATCCGGCAGTTGGAAACCATGAGTATCTCGATTCTTATGGTTCGACACAAATGGCTAACCCAGATTGTGACGTGATGATTCAGAACGATGTCCGTTCTTACGCTTGCGGATATTTTGATTATTACAACGGCAAAGGGAATCTAAGCGGTCGGGCAGGGGAGAGGGGTAAGGGATATTATGCATTCAACCTGGGCGATTGGCGGATATATGCTCTC
>CAYMOO010000021.1:8319-15212 GCA_964392185.1 uncultured Gammaproteobacteria bacterium | reverse complement strand
AATCGTGTTTACGGAAAAACGATTTCAGCGAATCCCAGGATTTGGGAGCGTAACCGATACGGAAAGTTTTGATTATTGCCGGCTTAATACCCCGACTGGTAAGATATGACATCGCCTGCGCTCCTACTGAAGTTTTATCGAGAACATATTCAAAATAACGGGCGGCCAGAGAATTTATGCGGAGTATCCGGTCTTTTTTTTCCCAGGCCTCATCCTTTATATTACTGTCGATAAGTTTTATACCGGCGCGGTCGGCCAGCTGCTTGAGAGCTTCGTAAAAAGTGATGTTGTCCCATTTCATGGCGAATTTAATCACATCTCCCCCATCGTGGCAGGCACCGAAACAATGCCAGATTTGTCTGTCGGGAGAAATGACGAATGAAGCTGATTTTTCGTGGTGGAAAGGGCACAAAGCACGAAAATTGCGACCCGCTTTTATAAGATGAATACGGGCGCCTATATATTCGACAATATCATTTTTTTGTTTTACTTCCTCTATTTGGTTGTTCATTGGTCTTGTATTCACTAAGGCATCTTTATTATAATGGACGGTATGATGTATCTGTTTCTGGAAAAAAGCCGGGTGAAGCTGTTGTATCTCAAAAAGACTTTATTGTCGCAGTATGAAAGTGCTTTTTATCAGAAAAATCATCAGGTAGATCTTCTTACCAAAGAAGGAACCATCGCCAATTCGGACTATCTTGCCTCGGCTATAAAAGAAGCGGTAACGTCGATCAGTGCTTCCCCGATAAATGAAAAGAGCGTTTGTTTGATATTGCCTCATTCCGCCTTCCATTTTTTGCGTACCGAGGTACCGAAGGATCTGGCCGAGACCGCGGTCGAATCTTTTCTCACCGACAAAGTAAGAGCGGCTTTTCCGACAGATACGGAAACTCTTATGTCGGATTATTTTTATGTGCAAAATGAAAAAGAAAAACACATCATCTATTTTGGCCTGCAAACAGAGGTATACAAGAAATATGCCGAGGTATTCAATCTGATAAATCTCGACATCAAATCGATATTGCCGGAAACGATGACGTATTTCAAACTTTTCGAAAAAACACTTCGAAATGAAAAGAAGGAACATATACTTTACGTAACTTACGACAAAAATAATATCGACGGGTATCTTTATGACTCTTATGGACCATTGGAACAATCGAAATGCATCGACGAGACCGTCAAAACGACTTCATCGATAGAAAAAATTCTCAAGCAAAAAGCCGAAGAATTCGAAAACCAGGGTAAAAAACTAAACCGTATAATACTTTCGGGCGAAAGCTCCGAACAGATAAGACAGGACACCTTCACCAAACACGTCGGGGTCTGGACCAACCCTATAAAAAGAATCATTCCCGACTTCTATCAGGATTATTTGAAAATAATTATCACCGATCCTAATCGCCCGACGCCATTTTTGTCTTATGATGTATGTTTGGGAGCATTTATCTTTTCGGTCGAAAATAAATACTTTTCCTTTTTCAAAAAAGGCGGTAAGAAACTAAGAATGCCTTCCTTTAATGCACCGAGCATCAAAATTCCGGTAAAAGCTACTGCATTATTTATCGCCTCGTTCTTGGTAACTTTTGGTGCCTGGATGTATTTCAGTAACTCGGGAAAAGTACCAACTTTTATCGCCAAATCGACACCCACACCGACCATGGCAATACCAACGGTTACAAAAGACACACCGACGCCAACACCCTCACCTACTCCGGCAATCGATAAAAAAGAGATACGTATAAAAGTCCTTAACGGATCGGGCATAAAAGGCAAAGCTTCCGAAGTAAAGGACCTCCTCGCAGCTAAAGGCTATCAGGATATATTAACAGGTAATGCCGAGGAGTTTGACTATGAAAAAACCGAATTACAGGTAACTAACGAAGCCTCAGAAAGCGCTAAATTAGTAATCACTGATATTAAGGACTCCGTTTCCGACCCCAAGGTAACTCCCCTCACCGGTAAATCGGCAGCCGATATCGTAATTATCATCGGATCTGATTTCAAATAATCCCGCTTCTGCTTGGTATAATAATCTTCTATGGATATAGAAATAGATAAAAATGCTCTTAAGGAAAAACTGGATCATATCGTCGAAAAATCGAATCTCGAGGAAAAGAAAAAGATGGTCGTCGAGCTTGAAAAAAAAACCTACGATCCGAACTTTTGGCAGGATGCAAACAGCGCGAAAGAAATAATGAAAACCATAAGCCAATCGAAACAAGAAGTCGATGATATTGAAATGATGCAAATATTATTCGATGAAGGAGAGCTGAAACAAGCGGAAAAACTTATAGATAAGTACGACGTATTGCTATTTTTATCGGGTAACTATGACAAAAGCGATGCGATATTTTCCATCCATTCCGGCCAGGGAGGCACCGAGGCCATGGACTGGGCGGGAATGCTTTTCCGGATGTATATAAGATATTTCGAGGAAAAAGGTTGGAGCTATGAAGAAATCGATAGGGTCGATGGTGAAGAGGCGGGGATCAAATCGAGCATCCTAAATGTCCATGGAAGTTATGCATATGGTTACCTAAAAGGCGAGGCGGGGGTCCATAGATTGGTAAGACAATCCCCCTTCAATGCCGACAAGCTTCGCCAAACTTCCTTTGCATTGGTTGAAGTCCTCCCCATGATCGAAGAAAAGGAGATCGCTATAAAAGAAGAAGATTTGGAATGGCAATTCTATCGTGCCGGCGGACATGGCGGTCAGAATGTAAACAAAGTGGCAACTGCGGTACGCCTGACTCACAAACCAAGCGGTGTAGTGGTATCGTGCCAGACGGAGAGACAACAAGGTCAGAACAGAGAAAATGCCTTAAAACTACTTCGCGGTCAGCTGTGGAAACTTGAGGAAGAGAAGAAGCTGCAAAAAATGGACTCCTTCAAGAAGGAAAAAATCGCTTCCTGGGGTAGACAAATACGTTCTTACGTTTTACACCCGTATAAACTAATTAAAGACCTTCGGACCGATTACGAAGAATCACAGGTCGAACAAGTACTCGATGGCGGACTCGACGGATTTATCCAAGCTTATCTTAAAAGGACTTAAATACTAGAAACTCGGCGTTGCATGAAGTGACCGCTTATGTTACCATGATTGGTATTATGGATACTAAACCAACCCTACACATGATAGATCCGATGCAATCACGACCGCAAGGATCTTCTCCTTTAATAATAGTAATAGTAGCATTAATAGCAATAGTTGCCGGCATTGGAACCGGATATTTACTCAAGGGAAAATCATTGACTCCAAAAACCGGAACGACAATGACCGGCTCGAGCACTTCATCTGACATATCAGATGAGAAAGCCGTAGAAACCGCCGGTATAAAAAACGAATCCGCTTATAAAGATAAAACCGAAGGGATCTTAAAGGAGGGTGGAATCGAAGGTGAAGGAACATATCATCTCGAAAGACCGGGTGGTATTTCCCAAACCGCCTACCTTACATCGACCACCGTCGACCTTGAGCCGTTCATTGGTAAAAAAATCAGAGTTTGGGGGAAAACTTTTCAAGGTAAAAAAGCGGGGTGGCTCATGGATGTGGGCTACGTCGAGGCTCTTCAATAAATTCGCATTTCTATGATCACATTCGATAAAGTGAGCAAAACATTTCCTTATGGTAATACAGCCCTCGATCAGGCTTCTTTTGAAATAGCCAAACATGAATTTGTATTCCTTGTCGGACCTTCGGGAGCAGGCAAAACCACTATTCTCAAACTTCTTTTGCGGGAATATGCCCCAACGTCGGGGACTATTATCGTTGATGACGTCGATATCGCATCCAAAAAATTCCATAAAGTACCGAAACTGAGAAAAAAAATGGGTGTGGTTTTCCAGGATTTCAAAATTTTAGAAGATAAAAATATCATGGAAAATATTGCGGTCGCTCTGCAGGTTGCTGGGGCGCCGAAAAATGTCATAATCGACGAAGTACAAAAAACTCTCCACCTAGTAAACCTTTCGGGTAAAGAGCTTATGTTTCCAGGTCAGCTTTCGGCCGGTGAACTGCAAAGGGTGGCGATCGCAAGAGCCATTGCGGGAGAACGTGACATAATCCTCGCCGATGAACCAACAGGTAACCTCGACCCGAAAACAACATGGGAAATAATAAAAATCTTCAAAAAATTGGAACAGAAAAAAACCATAATTTTTGCCACCCATAATATAGATATAGTCAACAGTATGAAAAGGAGAGTTATATCGCTTAAAGCCGGAAAAATAACCTCGGATATAAGAAATGGAGGGTATCAGATATGATAAGCTCATTCCGATCGATAAGAAGAACTCCGTATCAATCTATGGCGGCATTTCTGGTGTTATTTTTTGCCATATTTTTATCGACCACATTGCTTATCGCCGTAAGCTTTCTCGAAGGTCTGCTGAATTACGTCGAAACACGCCCGCAGGTAACTGTTTATTTCCAACGCAACAGCACGGAGGAAGATGTCTCCAGACTGCGTGACGCTTTATCTAAATCGGAAAAAGTTCTGTCGGTAAAATACATATCCAAAGATGAGGCGTTCAATATATATAAAGAACTAAATAAAAATAAACCGCTACTTCTGGAGATGGTTTCGGCAAATATTTTGCCGGCCTCGCTCGAAATCCATGCTAAAAAACTAGAATACCTGCCGCAGATAGTCGAATTTTCCAAAAAACAAGATGGCGTGGATGAAGTGCGATTTTCGCAAGATAATTCGGAAAGACTTAAAAATTTGACTATGATAGTAAGAAAGACGTCCATATTATTGTTTGCCTATCTAATTTTGATGTCTATAGTGGTACTTTCTACGACCACCCTATTTAAGATCGCCATGAAAAAAGACGAAATAGAATTATTGCGCTTGCTTGGGGCATCTAATTTTTACATTAGGAAACCGTATCTTAAAGAAAGTCTTATACTAAGTTTTTTTGCATCTCTCTGCTCATTTGCGGTCATAATCGGAGCACTATATACATTGCGTCCGGCGCTCGGGGCTTATCTTGAAGATATTCCTAGTCTCGTATTACCACTGGAACAAATCTCACTTACAGTCTGGCCGATAAATATGATGTATTTGGGTGCTGCATTTGCGATCACATCTTTTTTCAGCATCCTTATAGCAATCACCGCAAGCTATATTGCAACTCAGCGCTATCTCAAATGAAAACTCATAAGATCGTCATCCTCACTGGTATTATCCTTGTATGTGCAACCATATTCGTATTATCGAATTCTATTAACGCGGAAGAAGCGACTCCATCTGCCGCTACCAGTGGTATCGAATACACGAGTACCAAAAAAAATTGAATGAACTGGGCAATCAGAAAAAAAGCCTTGGCGCCCAGATACAGTTTATGGACACACAAATCTCACTTACCGGGTTGAAGATACAAAATACTGAGGATAGGGTGAAAAAAATACAGGAAGAAATTGTGGTTCTGGGCTCGCGAATCGAGGGGCTGGATGAATCGCTCGGCAAAGTCTCTAAACTACTCATAGAAACTGTCGTTGCCGGATATAAAGAAAAACCGGAAACTTTTTTTGATATACTACTTGACTCCGATAATATCGGCGAAATGATGAATAAATTCAAATATGTCAAAGTCGCCGAGGAAAACAACCAAAAAATGTTGGTACACATCCAGGAAGCCAAGCTTAATTTTGAAGAGCAGAAAGCATTAAGAGAAAAAAAGAAAGTTGAACTCGACGAACTTCAGAAACAACTGGAAGTACAAAAAAATGAACTCAAAGTGAACAAAGACGAAAAAGAAGTTCTGCTTAAAGAAACCCAAAACGACGAAAAAAAATATCAACAACTTCTCTCACAAGCTATGGCGGAGTATAGCGCCGTACAAAAAGCTTTGGTCAGCGGCGCCAAAGTCGGACCGGTAAAAAAAGGTGATCCGATCGCGCTTGTCGGTAACTCCGGATCTCCCTATTGTTCGACAGGTGCCCACTTACATTTTGAAGTACGTCAAAACGGTACCTGGGTGAATGCGGAAAACTTTTTGACATCACACGGTGTAACGAATCACCAAGACGGGCAAAACACGCTTGGAAGCGGATCATGGGACTGGCCGCTCCAGGATCCGATAGCGGTTGAGCAACGTTATGGCAAAACTCCTTGGTCTTGGAGATACAAATATAGTGGTGGAATACATACGGGAGTCGATATGTGGAGCAGAAGCAGCGACGTGATCCGCGCTCCGGCGGATGGAACTCTCTACAGCTCTTCCGAAAAATGCGGACCGGCAACTATCAATATAAAATATATCGATCACGGCTCGGGTGTCGTCAGCTTTTATCTTCATGTGCAATAAACCCCGCTCGCAACATAATCTCCAAAAATGTAGCGGATAAACCATTGAGTAGTTCCCCATCTATATATAGGATCTCAGTATGGGATTAGTAATCGGATTTTGTTTACTCATATTTGTGGGACTTGCTGGACAGATAAAAGCATCGGTAACTATAAATGAAATATATCCAGCACCCCCGCAAAATGAATCGGAATGGGTGGAGCTATATAACGGATCGGATGTCGATGTCGATCTTAAAAGTCTGCATGCTGAAGATGAAAAACACAATAATATAGTACTACCAGAACAAATATTAAAACCAAATGAATATGCTATTGCGACTTCTACAGCGGTGCTCAATAATACCGGTGGAGATTCTGTTTCCTTATTTAACGCGCAGAATGAAATAGTCGATTCGGTATCTTATAGAGCCGATTTCCAAGCGGGAATGTCGTATGCCAAATGCATCAATGAAAACGGACCTGTTTGGATATCCACGAAAATCCTGACCATCAAAGAAATCAATACGCAGGCCTGCTACGAACCTTCACCAACTCCAACGACAATCCCCACGCCTAACCCCTCCAATATTC
>CAYMOO010000021.1:0-8309 GCA_964392185.1 uncultured Gammaproteobacteria bacterium | reverse complement strand
CAAATACCCCTACGCCGTACGTTAAATCGTACGACAAAATTTACATCAATGAGGCTATGACCGACCCGCCATCCGAAGAATCAGAGTGGATAGAACTATATAATGACAATGAATATAGTGTCGATCTTATGGGGTGGCAATTCGACGATATCGAGTCGGGAGGATCAAAACCAAAGACATTCTCAATAACAATTGAAAGGAAATCGTATGTGGTTGTGGATATTGCAAACCCGATGTTCAACAATAGCGGCGATGACATACGCCTACTCGATCCGACCGGCAAGACGATCGATAAGATAAGCTATAAGGATTCAGTTGAAAATAAAACGTGGAATAGGAAATCTTACGGTACTTTGGAGATGTGCCTCCTGGAAAAGTCGCCAAAAGCAGCTAATCCGCCATGCCTGGCAAACACTCCCCCTACAAGCATTACCAGTGTCGCTTCACCAACTCCATCTATCCAAATAAACCAAGAAATAGAGTTAAAATATAATAAAGAGTCGATTCCTGACGTAGTAAAAACTGCTTCAATAAGCGGCATAATTAGCTTTCCACATTGGTATTTCCAGACCGCAAGTGACAGCGCGACTATCAGGCGATTACCTACGATCGCAACTCCATCGGGAGAAATACTAGGTGTAACCGCTGAAAAAAAATCCTTTCCACTTTTCTCCGTAACCAGTGCGGTGAGCTCGATTTTGACTATCGCAACCGTTTTATATAAAATGAAACAAAATGCTCAATAAACGCACACTCATCGGGTATTGGTTTCCGGTTATAGGCTGGATGTTGACTATATTTATACTCTCTTCCCGCGAAAGGGTGGCCGTAAGCGAAGAATATATTTTGAACTTCACCTTCTTCAAATCTTTACATGTTATCGAGTACGGTATTTTAGGATTTCTTATATTCAGACTTATCAATCATGTATCAAAAAAAAGTCTGCCACGACAGAAATATATAGAAGCTTTCTTATTCGCGTTGATTTATGCCAATACCGACGAACTGCATCAAACATTCGTACCTACTAGACAGGGTGCCATAAGAGATGTACTAATAGATTGCATTGGAATTTCGATTACATTATATTTTATTTACAAAAATTTCAAACGGTTGAAAAAATTCGGATTATTATAACTTTACTTAAACGCCCGGGCAGAGTACCATAATATATGAATATGAAACCTAACGGTATAATCGACAAAATACGTCATATCTTCGTCCCCACCGAACGTAATAATTTTCGCGCCAGAGCAATTCATCTAGACTTTCTATCTTATTACCTTATGATAGTGCTGACCCTGTCTGTCGCTTTTAAGTACGTTGGCTACAATGTGGGGGGCGTACTTGGCTTTGCCACCGACATAACCATACAAAAAATCGATGAGCTGGTGAATCAGAAACGGTCGGAAAATGGCCTACCAACTCTCAGCTACAATAAAAAGCTTTCGATCGCAGCGGCCAGTAAAGCACAAGACATGTTTAATAAAAATTATTGGTCGCACTACTCGCCCGACGGTAAATCTCCTTGGAACTTTATAATAAATAGCGGCTATAAGTACGAGTACGCCGGTGAAAACTTGGCAAAAAATTTTGTCTTCAGCCAGGGAGTGGTCGACGCCTGGATGAATTCGCCAAGCCACAGAGCCAACTTATTGCGAAAAGATTATACGGAGGTCGGTTACACCGTTATGAATGGGGTGCTAAATGGAGAAGAAACGACTCTTGTCGTTCAGATGTTTGGCAAACCCATGGAGGAAGCCGGCAGCGCCTTCGCCAAGCCAGTTGCCGCAGAAACTATCGATTCATCGACAACAAAAACGGTGGAGGTCAATGCGAAAGACGAAGAAGAAATCGTACAAGCTCCAGCCAAAGCAGAAACCGATACGGTAGTACTTGCTGACCGGTCGTCCAAACCGGCAATAAATTTGTTTCCCACTTTCTTCGGCATCAACTCTCTATTTCTGATATTCATCGCCTTGGTATTGTCGGTAGATCTTATATATGCGGCAAAAATGAACCTCCTGCACATGAACGGAAAACATGTGGCGCATTTGTTATTTTTGGGCTTCGTCTCGGTTGGACTGTCGGTGATATTACTAAAAGGTTCCATTCTGTAATATATGAAACATAAAAAAAACCACATCTTAAACGATCTCAAGAAACATTCTTTCGACTATGTATTGCTACTTACTGCCGGAGTTTTCTTCCTTATTACTCTACAAATATTTCAGGGGGAGAGACTTTATGAATTCCTCATTTTACTCGCTTTCACTTCTTTTTATATAGTGTGGGGAATGTATCACCATACTATCACAGATACTATCCGACTGAAAAGTGTGCTAGAATATGTCCTCATAGGCTTTACCATTCTATTTCTGGTAAAAATTTTGATTTTTCTTTAATCTATGAAAGGCATCATCCTCGCCGGCGGACGCGCAACGCGCCTTCGGCCTCTAACCAAAATCACCTCAAAACAGCTTTTGCCCGTATATAACAAGCCGATGATTTTTTACCCAATTGAAACACTGGTGCGTAGTGGTATAGATGAAATACTTATCATTATGGCCCCCGACTATTCCGGACATTTCCTTAATCTTCTCGGATCGGGAAAAGATTTTGGCGTCCGATTCACATATGAAATTCAGGAAGAGCCTAGAGGACTGGCGGATGCCTTCATAATCGGCAAAAACTTCGTCGGCGATAGCGATGTCGCCCTCATTCTTGGTGATAATATTTTCGACTACGATTTTACCAACGACATCCGCTCTTTCAAGGGAGGCGCTCTCAATTTTGTGAAAAAAGTTCATGATCCGCAGCGCTATGGCGTCGTCGAAATAGATAAAGATATGAAAGTCTTATCTATTGAAGAAAAACCGAAAGTCCCAAAAAGCGAATACGCTTCGGTTGGGTTTTATGTTTACGATAATAAAGTATGTGAGATAGCAAAAAATCTGAAACCCTCAGGCCGCGGCGAGATCGAAATAAACGGCACACCCAGTGTTAATAATACTTATTTGGAACGAGGTGAACTGCAGGCAAGGATCATTGAGGGAGTTTGGGAGGATGCCGGGACATTCGACAGCCTTCTAAGAGCAAATTTATATTGGGCGAATAAAAACAACAGCCCGGTAACCAAAGGATAAATCGTCGATCTACTTGAACAATCTTGACAATTTGATTACTATGTATAGTATATGGATCCAACCCAATTATTATTGACCATCATATTAACATTAACAACGGTATTACTTTTGATCGTTGGTTTTCAATTGTATTTTGTCTTACGGGAGCTTAAAAAGTTAATTACGAGAATGCATACAGTGGTGAGTGGTTTCGAGCATATGGGCCAGGGCATGAATCACGGTTTCACGGAAATAATCGGTTTTGTAAACGGAGTAAAAACAATATTAAAAATCGCCGAAAATATAACCAGCAAAAAAAATGAGCGGACAAAATAACGATCACAGCAATAATTTTTGGCAGGGCTTCGCATTTGGTGCGGCAAGCTTGGCTGGAATCGCCTACATTATTGGCACGAAACCGGGAAGAGAAAAACTCAAAAGCATAATCGAATTTATGGAGAAATATCAGGGTAATGCCGATTCCCTTTTTGAGGCCATAGATACCTTTTTGGCCGAAAATAAATCAGATAAAAATAGCGGTATAGAGCCTGCCGAGGCTAAAGCCGACCTTAATGCGTTAATAGATAAAGTAAAATCTATAACAAAATCCTAACATTTACTATTGACAACAGTACAACTCTATAGTATATTAATTAAGTTTTTTAAATAACCCTGGATTTCTGGGGGTTATTTTATTTTATCCAATTTTCTTCCAAATTATCGATGAATAAAACAGACACCCTGCAAACCAACTCTTATCATTCTTACTACTTAAAAAAAGAGAACGAATTTTTCAAGGAGCTGGATCTCATCGAAGTACAAAAAGAATCATGGAATAAATTTTTAGAAAACGATCTTAGAGAAATCCTCAAGGAATTTTTCCCGATAGAAGACTACACGGGCAAAAAATTCGTACTTGAATTCGAAGATATTTACTACGGCAAACCGCGCCATTCACTCGAACTTTGTATTCAAAAAAAACTTACTTATGACTCACCTGTTTATGTAAAACTTAACCTCACCAATAAAAAAACCGGTCAACAAAAATCACAGGACGTATATTTCTTCAACGTTCCCAACATGACAGATCGAGGCACATTCATAATAAACGGTATCGAAAGAGCCGTTATAAGCCAAATTGTCCGTTCGGCCGGAATTTATTTTACCGCAGAAATAGATAAAACAACCGGACTTACTCTTTACAATGCCGAAATTAGACCATATATCGGTGCTTGGCTCGACCTTAATATAAATAAATATGGCCTTATCGAAGTAAAAGTCAACAAAAAAAGAAAATTCTTGGCAACGGCACTCCTACGTATGTTTGACGGGGACAACAACACTTCCATTCTTAGACAATTTGAAGACATAGACAAAGAATTGGTAGACAAATACTTAGTTCCTACTATTAAAAAAGACAAGACCCAAAGTAAGGACGAAGCCGTACTGGAGTTCTACCGCAAAGTGAAACCGGGTGAACCACTCGTACTTGAAAACGCTTATAAAACATTAAATAGTATGTTCTTTGATCAAAGAAGATACTCTCTAAATGATGTCGGTCGCTACAAAATAAATAAAAAACTTGGGCTGAACCTGGAAATAAATAAAGATAATCACATACTTCACAAACAAGACATCGTGAGCGCATTGAAATATCTTATCGGCCTAACCAAAGGAAAAGGATCTTTCGATGATATTGACCATCTGGGTAACCGCAGACTCCGCACGGTCGGTGAGCTTATCGGTATGTACGGAATCCGTGTTGGTATGGTAAGAGCAGAAAAAGAAGTCAAGGAAAGAATGAGTTTGGTCGCAACCGACGTTCAACCGACTCCAGCACAGGTCGTAAATTCAAAACCGATCGTTATGGCTATTAATTCTTTCTTCCGAACCAGTCAGCTTTCGACTATTGTGGATCAGACAAATCCCCTTTCCGAACTCGACAACTTGAGAAGAATTACTGTCGGTGGACCTGGCGGTATCGAAAAAGAACGCGCTTCCTTCTCGATCCGTGATATATCTTCTTCCCAGTATGGAAGAATCTGTGCGATCAGATCGCCGGAAGGTCCGAACATCGGTGTCGTCACCTACATGGCTCTTTATTCGAGAGTCAATAAATATGGGTTCTTGGAGACACCTTATAAAAAACTCGTAAAAGAAAAAAAGGGTGGTAAAACAATGGTAAGAATCACCGAAGATCTAGAATATTTACAAGCCGACGACGAGCAGCAACATTATATAACCTCATCCAATGTACAAACAGACGAAAAAGGATATATAACTAACGAACACGTCGTTGCCCGCTTCGGTGGCGATGTTATCGAAGTCCCGGCCGAAAAATTGGAATATATAGACATATCTCCAAGACAAGTCGTGGGAGCTTCGGCAGCACTCATTCCTTTCCTTCAGAACGATGACGCCAGCCGTGCACTCATGGGTACGCACATGCAATGTCAGGCGGTACCTTTGGTAAAAACAGAGGCTCCTCTTGTCGGAACCGGCATGGAGGAAAAAGTCGCCTCGGCATTGGGAAGAACTATATACGCACCGGAAGATAGTGTAGTGTCCTATGTTGACGGTAGTAAAGTTATACTCAAGGGAAAATCAGGAAAACAATACACATATGAACTTTCCCGTTATTTGAGAACAAATAAAGACGTTTCTTTCGACCAGAAACCAAGCGTTGAACCAAAACAAAAAATTAAAAAAGGCGAAGTGGTCGTTGACGGTCCGGCAACTCAAAACGGTCGTCTGGCACTGGGACAAAACCTGGTAGTCGCCTACACCTCGTTCGATGGATTGGGGTACGAAGATGGTTTCGCCATCTCCGAAAGATTGATCAAAGAAGACAAACTGACTTCAATTACTTGCGAAGAATTCGTCGCCGATCTTGTCGACACCAAACTCGGTTTGGAAGAGTTGACACGCGATATACCCAACGTCCGCGAAGAAGTGTTGCAGAACCTTGATAAAGAAGGTTTGGTATTGACGGGGACACAAGTAAAAGGTGGCGATATTTTGGTCGGAAAAGTGGCTCCTAAGGGTGAGCGCGAGCTGACCGCGGAAGAAAGACTTCTGCGTGCCATCTTCGGAGAAAAAGCCAAAGATGTAAAAGACACCTCACTGCGTCTGCCATATGGTAAACGCGGCACAGTGGTAAACATCGAAACCATCGATTCCCAAAAAGATCCGAATGAACTCGAGCCAAGCGTAATGAAAAGAATACTCGTGAACACGGCTCAACTGAGAAAAATCACCGTCGGTGATAAGCTCGCCGGAAGACACGGTAACAAAGGTGTTATTTCGCGCATCTTGCCGGAATACGACATGCCTTACCTGGAAGACGGCACACCGGTAGATGTAATCATATCGCCTTTGTCTATCTTGGCCCGTATGAATTTGGGACAGCTTTTCGAAACTTTACTCGGATATATTGCCGCCAAAAACAACAAGCATATTTCCGTTCCGGTATTCGAAAGAATGAAAGAAGAATACATTGTTAACGAATTTGAAAAACTCGGTTTCCCGGTAGATGGTAAAACCACTCTATTCGCTGGGAAAACCGGTAAGCCATACGAAAACAAAGTATTGGTAGGAGTCGGATACATCATGAAACTGATTCACATGGTGGAAGACAAATTCCATGCACGATCGGTGGGACCGTACTCACTCGTCACCCAGCAGCCGCTCGGCGGAAAATCACAGATGGGTGGTCAGAGATTCGGAGAAATGGAAGTCTGGGCATTGCAATCGCACCGAGTCCCCCACACTTTGCAGGAAATGCTTACCATCAAAAGTGATGATGTTCGAGGTCGCACCAAAGCGTTTGAGTCGATCATCAAGGGTTTGGATATACCGCAATCTAACGTTCCGGAGTCATTCCATGTTCTTACCAAAGAACTGAACGCTCTTGGATTATCTATTGATTTTATTAGTTGATGTTCTAAAAGATATTTATGGAAGAAATGCATCTTGTAGATTTTACCGGGTTGAGAATTCGGCTAGCATCGCCGGAAGATATCATTAAATGGTCAAAAGGTGAAGTAACCAAACCGGAAACCATCAACTATAGAACGTTCCGGCCGGAAAAAGACGGTCTTTTTGATGAACGTATATTCGGACCGACAAAAGACTACGAATGTTACTGTGGTAAATACAAAAGAATAAGATACAAAGGTATAATCTGTGATCGTTGTGGCGTGGAAGTAACCACATCTGTAGTACGACGTGAACGCATGGGTCATATCAAGCTTGCCTGCCCGATCGCTCATATATGGTACTTTAAGGGCTCCAATTCACCCCTTAGCACAATATTGGACATCCCAATCCAGGCTCTGGAAAGAATCATCTACTATGCCCTATATCTCGTTCTTGAAGTAAATAAAGAACAACAGAAAAAAGATGCTGACGTGCTCGAGAGTCTTAAAAAAGAGGAATTGACAGCGCTGGAAAAAATAAATGACACAAACAAAGATAAACTAAGAGCCGAATTCGAAAAACAGAAAAAAGATCTCGAAAAAAGAATCCCGAACGCGGAACAAAGGGAAATTGCTCAGCAAGAACTTGATCTTAAGGAACGTGAACAGTTCCGACAACTGTCGGACTCTTATGTCGAAATAAAATCGCAAAAGACCGCTTTCTACGACAGAACTATAAAAATCATCAAATCACTCCGCGCCAATGACACTCTTGAAGAGGACGATTATCTTTTCTTGAGAGAAAAAGGTGCCGATTCTTGTATGAAAGTGGGCATGGGTTCGGAGATCGTATATGAAATATTATCGAATATCGATCTGGAAAAAGTATACTCTGAAGTATTAAATGAACTCGCAACAGCCAAAGGAGAACGACGCAATAAGCTTCTCAAAAAAACACGCGTTATCGAATCTTTGACCAAGAGTAAGATTTCACCTTCATGGATGCTTATGACCGTATTGCCGGTGATCCCACCGGATCTGAGACCGGTAGTACAATTGCCAGGAGGAAAATTTGCGACATCAGATTTGAACGACCTTTACAGAAGAGTAATCAACCGCAATATCCGCTTGAAACAGCTCATAGATTTGGGAGCTCCGGAAATAATTTTGCGTAACGAAAAACGCATGCTTCAGGAAGCGGTAGACTCCCTTCTTGATTTGCAGAAATCACGCGGACGCTCTCGCTCACAAGGTGCGGCATCCAAAG
>CAYMOO010000020.1:406-15560 GCA_964392185.1 uncultured Gammaproteobacteria bacterium | reverse complement strand
CGTGTAGCCAAGGGCCATTCCACGGGATACAATAGATATACGGTGTACTGGGTCGGTATGAGGTAAAAAGTGTGACACTATAGCATGTCCAGCTTCGTGATAGGCTGTCAGACGACGATCGTAGTCGGACTGGAGTCGTTTTTTTTCTGGGCCAAGTTTCACTTTAGTAGCAGACTCTTCGATATCTTCCATACTGATTTGATCTTTGCCGGCTCTTGCTGCGGATATTGCCGCTTCGTTTAGCATGTTTTCTAGATCGGCTCCTGAATATCCAACAGTTCTTTTTGCAATTTTATCCCAGTCTACGCTCGCGTCGAATGGCTTACCACGGCCATGGATCATCATGATTGCTTTTCTGCCTTCGATATCAGGATAATCGACTACTATTCTACGGTCGAACCTGCCGGGACGTAGTAGTGCCGGATCGAGCAAATCACCTCTATTGGTCGCAGCCACTACCACCACTTGCTCATTTGGTGTGAATCCGTCCATTTCGACAAGAATTTGATTTAGCGTTTGTTCGCGTTCATCATGGGAAGGCATGACACCTACTGAGCGAGCTCTACCGATAGCGTCGATCTCATCTATAAAGATAATGGAGGGTGCATTTTTCTTGGCATTGGTAAAAAGATCACGTACACGTGCGGCTCCTATACCTACAAGCATTTCCATAAATTCAGATCCTGCTATTGAGAAAAACGGAACGTTTGCTTCTCCGGCGATCGCTTTTGCAAGAAGTGTTTTTCCTGATCCTGCCGGTCCTATGAGAATGACGCCTTTCGGTGTACGAGCACCGAGTTTTTTATATTTTTCATTATTTTTAAGGAAATCCACTATTTCAGCGAGTTCTTTTTTTGCTTCGTCCACTCCGGCAACGTCATCAAAGGTTATTTTAGAAAGATCTTTGGAAAATCTTTTTGCTCGAGACTGGCCGAATGAAAACACCGATTCTTGTGCACCTTTGGCTTGTCGAAAAAGGAAAATAAAAAAGACGACCATTAGAATTGTCGGAATAAGATTACTGAGAAAATTTATAATCCCAGCCGATCCGGTAGTATCTTTTGGCGCGATATTGACCTTTGTGATATCTATACCTGCATTTTGAAGTGTGTCGATAAAGCTGGAGTTTGGTTCTTTATAAGTTGTCGCCATCGACTCATTTTTATAGTAGACAATAATCTTATTATCAATAATTTCGAGTTTATCGACCCGTCCTTCCTTTAATTCCTGAACCACTGCGCTTATCGGTTTTTCTGGAAAGTTTTTATTTATTTCAGCGGAAAATGAGAAGTACAGATATAGAAGGAAAAAAAAGCCTAATATGGCAATAATTAAAGTTCTAAGATTGAGACTGAATCTAAACTCTGTCATGTTTTTATCGTTTTGTTTCTTTTTAGGAGCCATAGGAACAAATTGTAGCAGAGATTTGTTAAAATATGAAACCGAAATCTATGAGAAAAATATCTCTAGCCGATCCAATATTACCCGCGGTTGATGCAGTTGTCAAATGTCTTTCGGAAGGTGGACTAGTAGTTGCGCCTTCCGACACGGTCTATGGCCTTCTTGCTGATGCTACCAACAGAGTGGCAGTGGAAAAATTGTTGCGATTTAAAAATCGACCTCCGGGAAAGCCGGTATCGGTATTCGTTGCCGATATGAAAGCCCTAAAAAAACAAATCTCTATTCAAGAGGGGTCAGAAAATATGCTGAAATCATTGTTGCCTGGTCCGTTTACGGTCATTCTCGACTCTAAACATAAGATTGAGCCTAAGCTGGAATCGGAGAGAGGGACTATCGGAATAAGAATTCCTATTTATGAATTTATCAATGAGGTAAGCCGTAAATTCGGTAAACCTATCACTGCAACTTCTGCGAACATATCTGGAAAAAAGCCTCATTACAGACTCACCTCCTTATTATCACAACTTTCAGACGTAAAACTCGGTTTACTGGATTTAGTCGTGGATGCGGGGCAGTTACCAAGAAATAAGCCATCTACTGTAATTGATCTTACTAGCCCAGAAATAAAAATACTGAGAAAGGGAGACCTTGTGTTGGGGAAGGGCGAGAGTTTTTTATCGACTTCCGTAAAGGATACTCATAAGATCGCCGCCCATTTTATAGATAGATACATTTTAAAATATCAAAAAATAAATAAACCTCTAATATTTTTGTTTGAAGGTGAAATGGGTGCTGGTAAGACCGCTTTCATTCAGGGTATGGGTAAAAAAATAAAAATAGAAAATATTGTATCTCCTACATATGTAGTTTCTTACGAGTACGACATCAGGGAAAAAAATATCTTATACAATAAATTTGTACATTATGATTTGTTCAATTTAATTGAATTCAACGAATTTGATCATATTGGCATAAGAGAATATCTCGATAATAAAAATATATTAGCTATTGAATGGTCGCAGAAAATATCTCCTATTATTGAGGTTGTAAAAAAATCAGGCATATTAATTTCTGTTAAAATCGAACACCGTACCCCTGAGGAAAGATATATAAAAATTGCTGAAATTGTTGAATAATGTATATACTTTCAATCGATACCTCTTGCGATGAAACTGCTGTCGCTATCACTTCTGAGAGAAAAGTAATCACTCATCTCGAATATACCCAGATATCTACACATAAAAAATGGGGAGGAGTTGTACCTTCCATAGCAAAAAGAGCACATGCCGAAAGGATTGAATATGCCGTTTCTGAAGTTGTCGAAAGGGCGGGGTTATCTTTGAAAGGCTTCGGTATTAAAGATATTGATGCGGTAGCTGTCACCGTTGGTCCAGGACTTGCTATTGCGCTTGAAGTAGGCCTTTCTTATGCAAAATTATTTGCGTCAAAACATAATAAGCCTCTAATACCAGTAAACCATATGGAAGGACACATATATTCTTGTTTTGCACAAAACCGTAAGGGAAACCCACGTAGAGAATATGAATTTCCATTTTTAGCATTTCTTATATCTGGTGGACATACAGAGCTCGTCCTTGTTGAAAGTCATTTGAAGTATAAAATTATCGGAAAAACTCTCGACGACGCGGCCGGAGAAGCAATAGACAAAGGAGCGCGTCTAATAGGTCTTGGATATCCGGGAGGGGCCGCATTGGAACGCCTGGCAAGAAAGTCGGACATGCTGGATATATATAAGTTTCCAAGACCGATGTTGCATAGCGGAAACCTTGATTTTTCGTTTTCCGGATTGAAAACATCATTTCTTTACTTCATGAAAACACTGAAAGTAGAGGAAAAGATTGCGAAGATCAATAATTTAGCCAGCTCTTATCAGGAGGCGGTATTTGATACATTAACGAGAAAAGCCGATACGGCCATTAAGAATACAGGTGTTAAGCTTTTGGTTTGTGGCGGTGGCGTTGCAGCAAACATGCGATTAAGATTTATGCTTAAGCAAATGATGGGAAAATATTCGGGAAAGGTGTATTTTCCGCCTTACAAGTATTTGACAGGAGATAACGCAGCGATGATAGGAGTTGTTGCTTCTTATAAAGCTGCAAATGGTTTGTATGTAAAAGACGCTAATATATTGGATAGAGCTCCACGATTGTCACTTGAAAATGATATAGATCTAGGTTAAACTGCTGACAGATATGATCACATTGAAAAAATTATCGGTCTCCATCGAAGAAAAAAAGATATTACACGATATAGCATATACTTTTGAGAAAGATAAAATTTATGCGGTTATGGGCCCCAATGGTTCGGGTAAATCCACTCTGGCTTATGCGATTATGGGGCATCCGGCATATAGTTTGGGTAAAAAATCAGAAATTTATTATGGATCAAAGAACATAACAGAATTTTCCGCCGATGAAAGAGCGGAAGAGGGAGTATTTCTGGGGTGAAGGTGCACCAGATGTTGCAGATTGCACTTAAAGGGAAGAAGGATCCGCTGGTAATCCGTACCGAGCTTAAAAAAGCAGCTTCAGAGCTTAAAATTTCAGAAGAATTGCTTTATCGCTCATTGAATGAAGGAGCATCTGGTGGAGAAAAAAAGAAGATGGAAGTATTGCAAGCAGCCGTTTTGGACAAGCAATTTCTTATGTTTGATGAGGTTGATACGGGGGTCGATGTTGACGCTTTGAAGACTATAGCTCAGTATCTTAATGAGCATAAAAAAGGCAAGACTTATCTCGTGATCACTCATTACAACAGGATACTGCGTTACCTCAAACCCGACAGAGTATTGGTGATATCTGATGGAAAACTTAAAAAAGAAGGCGATCATACTTTGGCAGAAAAGATTGAATCAACAGGCTACGCCGCTATCTAATATTTTCGAATATTTATTATGCAAGCGCCCGATCAAATAGACTTCGAATACCGTTTTGGTTTCTCGATGCCACAAAACTATACCTTCAAAGGAGAAAAGGGGATTGATGAATCAGTGGTAAAAAATATCTCCAAAATGAAAAATGAATCGCCTTGGATGCTGGATTTTCGTCTTAAGGCTTATGAGATATTTATGAAAAAAGGATTACCCTCATGGGGTCCTGATTTATCAAAAATCAATTTTGACGACATTTACTACTATATAAAGCCCACTGAAAACAGGGCGGATACGTGGGAAAAACTCCCTAAAGAAATTAAGGAGACGTATGATCGCATAGGCATACCTGAAGCGGAAAAAAAATATCTGGCAGGAGTGTCCGCGCAATACGAATCGGAGGTTGTATATGAGAGTATAAATAAGGAATTGAACAAACTTGGAGTTATATTCTGCGATATGGATACCGCCGTGCGTAAATATCCCCAGATTGTTAGGAAATATTTTGGAAAGCTCATACCACCCCATGACAATAAATTTGCAGCTCTCAATTCAGCTGTCTGGTCTGGGGGGTCTTTTGTTTATGTTCCTGAGGGAGTTAAGGTATCCTTGCCATTGCAGGCGTATTTCCGGATAAATGCGGAAAAATTCGGTCAATTCGAAAGAACCCTAATTATCGCTGATAAAGGTAGTGACGTGCATTATGTAGAGGGATGTACGGCGCCTGTGTACACCACGGACTCGTTACATTCGGCTGTAGTTGAGATTTATGCGCACGAAGGAGCGCATGTGCGCTATACGACAGTACAAAACTGGAGTAAGAATGTATATAACTTGGTTACCAAACGTGCTAGAGCCGAAGCCAAGGCATATATGGAATGGATTGACTGTAATCTCGGTAGCCAGATTACTATGAAGTATCCTAGTGTGTATCTCACAGGTGAAGGGGCCCGTGGGGAAGTTTTATCAATCGCCTTTGCGGGAAACGAACAGATTCAAGATGCAGGTGCGAAGATGATGCATATTGCGCCAAATACCTCATCACGTATTGTTTCTAAATCTATATCAAAAGCCGGCGGACGCACTTCATATCGTGGATTGGTCCAGGTTTCGCCAGGTGCCAGTAATTCTTCAGTGTTTGTATCCTGCGATGCACTGATTTTAGATCCGGAATCGCGATCGGATACATATCCGTCGATGAGAATAAAAGAGAATGATGTGACAATACAACACGAAGCGACCGTCGAAAAAGTAGGAGACGAAAAAATATTTTATCTTACATCGAGGGGAATATCTAAGGCAGAGGCGGAAAGCATGCTTGTCCTTGGGTTTATGGATCCGGTCACCCGCGAATTGCCTCTTGAGTATTCGATAGAGCTTAACAGACTTATAAATCTTGAGATGACTGGAAGTGTCGGCTAATATGGTTAAACTAATAAAGATTAAAGAAAATGGAGGTACACATCTTGAATTTGATAAACCTGGAGATTATATCGTGTTGATAAAAAATATTTCCGGAAACTTTAAATTTGATATTTTAAGCGAAAATGTATCTCTTGATATATACGGTATTTATACAGGTCATAAGAATGAAAAGTATGCAGTCGAGACATTGCAACGTCACGCGAAACCAAATTCCGTTTCAAATCTTTTTATAAAAGGAGTTTTTGATGATGAATCAGTTTTGGATTATCGAGGACTTATAAGAATAGAAAAAGATGCCCAGCAGAGCCATGCTTACCAGAAAAATCAGAATATAATCCTGTCACCAAAAGCGACGGTAGAATCTAAACCATATCTGGAAATATTGGCAAATGATGTTTTTTGCACACATGGGTCAACCACTGGTAAAATAAACACAGAGCAAGTAAATTATTTGCAGACTAGAGGTATAGAGATTAACAACGCTCGCAAACTACTTGTACAAGGTTTTATAGATGAGATATATGATCTTATAAATAAGAAAGTTCCAAATTTCGATAGGAACACCTAAATATGCTCGATGTCGAAAATATAAAAAAAGATTTTCCTATTTTTTCAAAGTATCCAGGGTTGTCGTATCTGGATTCGGCTGCTACTTCCCTTAAGCCTAAGCCTGTGATTGCAAAAATCAATGAATATTACGAGCGGTATTCAGCCAATATTCATCGTGGTATTTATAATTTATCTGAAATAGCTACTCAAGAATACGAATTAGCGCGCAAGAAAATAGCTACTTTTATAAATGCACCATCGGCAAACAATATTATATTTACCAGAGGTACTACAGAATCTGTAAATTTGATTGTATATGCGTATGCGCGTCAGATAATAAACGAAGGAGACGAGATTGTAACTACTATTATGGAACATCATTCAAACTTCGTACCCTGGCAGGCGTTGGCTGCCGAAAATGGTGCTATCCTTAAGATCATAAATTGCACGGACGAAGGAGAGCTGGATCTTGGCAAAAAGATGGAGTCTCTTAATACCATTATTACTAAAAGGACTAAAATACTCACGTTAACAGCGGTTTCTAATGTTCTTGGAACCATAAACCCAATCCGTTCAATAATCGCGGCAGTACGTAGTATTAACCCGAAGACTGTGATAGTTATTGACGCGGCTCAGGCCATACAAGCCATTCCTGTCGATGTAAATGAGTTGGACTGTGATTTTCTAGCTTTTTCCGGGCACAAAATATTAGGTCCAACAGGTATTGGCGTACTATATGGAAAGGCAAATATTCTACAGCAGATGGCACCCTTTCAGTATGGTGGTGATATGATTAGAAGCGTCACTATAGAGGAAACCGAATTTAATGAAGTGCCGAGCAAATTCGAAGCCGGAACTCCCAATATTGCCGGGGCAATTGGGTTGGGAGCGGCTATAGATTATGTGAATAAACTGGGGATAAAAAATATATTAGAGCACGAAAATAATCTGATCGATTACGCAATTGGCGCTATGACCGATGAATTTGGAGACAAAGTGAATATTATAGGCTCTAAGTTAGCAAGTAATAGAGTGGGTTTAATTTCGTTTGACATAAAAAATATCCATCCGCATGACATAGCTCAGATACTAAACGATTACGATGTCGCGGTGAGGGCTGGTCATCACTGTGCGATGCCTCTCCATACCAGTATAGATATGGTTGCCTCAACTCGGGCTAGTTTCTATGTATATACATCCAAATCGGATGTGGATAAGCTTATTACCGGAATCAAAAAGGCAGTAAAGTTATTTATGAAAGTGTAGATACTATAATTACTCCATATATATGAATCAATCAATATATCAAGATATCATATTAGATCATTATAGGCATCCCCGCCGTTATGGCTCATTGAAAAAACATAATAAACAAATAGATGTTTCTAATCCACTGTGTGGAGACATGCTACATCTTGAACTATATATTGAAAATAATAAGGTAACGGATATTGCCTACAGCGGCCAAGGGTGTGCTATTTCACAGGCTGCCGCATCGCTATTATTTGACGATATTGTGGGTAAGTCAGTTGAAGATATAAAATCTATAGATAAGGAGTACATATTGAAAAAACTAGGCATTGAGCTTAGTCCGAACAGGTTAAAATGTGCTTTACTAAGTGTTGAGGCCCTTAAAAAATCGATAATTTAAGAATGAAATAGGGGTTGTAGTTTTCTTTGCTACATATTATCATATAAACTGTTATTAAATAATATTTTAATATGGACGACCAAAAGCAACCCGCTTCCACTCCTCAGGTTAGACAACCTTCAGGGCCATTAAATGTTCGCAACTGGAAAGTATGGGTAGACCGAGATTTATGTATTGGTGCTGCGACTTGTATAGCAATAGCGCCAAATACTTTTTTGTTAGATTCGGAAGCAAAGGCGATTATTCTTGATACCATAGATAAAGATACAGATGAAGTAATATTGGATTCTGCAAAAGGTTGTCCGGTCGCAGCTATATTTATTGAACAGACAAACGGTGAGCGTGTTTATCCAAAATAAAATATGTCACAATTCCTTTGGAAAATAGGAGGAGAAGCAGGTTTCGGAATAACGACTATCGGACTATCATTCTCCCAACTAGCTTCAAGATCCGGATACTACGTATTCGATTACAATGAATACCCGTCCCTTATAAGAGGGGGTCATAATACCTATGAGGTAAACGTTTCCAATGATCCTATATTTGCGTCGAAAAATATAGTGGATTTACTCATATGTTTGAATAAAGAAACATATGTGCTTCATAAGCACCGCCTTGGCCCTGAAAGTTTAGTAGTATACGATGCGCAAGATTTTGAAATTACAGAAGATATTCGTAAGATAAATGTACCCTTCAAGCATATAAAGAATACCCACGAGGTAATGCAAATTATGATAAATACGGTTGCAATAGGAGCCAGCCTTGGATTGATGGGCGGTGATATTAATATATTTTCCCAGATTATAGAGCAGGAGTTCATGAGAAAAGGGCAAGAAGTGGTAGATTTCAATATAAAATTCGCTAATATCGGATATGATCATGTAAAAACCAATTATCCCTCATTTATAAAGCCTGTTTTGGCAAAAAAATCTGACAGTCAAGAAAAAGTAGTGGCGACGGGAAACGATATATTCTCATTAGGAGCCGTAACGGCAGATTGTCGTTTATATTGTGCCTATCCTATGACTCCTTCGTCAACCGTTCTTACCACTCTTGCAGCCTGGCAGGAAGAAAGTGGCATGATAGTAAGACACGCGGAAGATGAGATTGCGGTAGTAAGCACTGCTCTTGGTGCCTCTTTTGCTGGTGTTAGAAGCGCTGTTGGTACCAGCGGAGGTGGGTATGCCTTGATGACGGAATCGGTGTCTTATGCTGGAGTTGCTGAGATACCTTTAGTGCTTTTCATGAGTATGAGACCAGGGCCAGCGACAGGTATGCCAACTTGGACCGATCAGGGGGATTTACTATTTGTCGTACATGGTGGACACGGTGAATTTCCCAAAATAGTCCTAAGCCCTGGCGATATTAACGAAATGATGCATATGACATTGTTGGCTTTTGATATGGCAGATATCTATCAGACACCTGTTATAGTGTTGTCGGATAAATTCTTAAGCGAATCCCACCAGACATTTGAAAAGAAGGTTTTTGATGACTATATAAGGAATTATAAGGTGAATAGAGGTAAGCTCATAGAACAAGCGGAGGGAAATTACTTGAGATACAAAGTCACCGACGATGGCATTTCCGATCGACTGGTCCCCGGTGCCAAGGGTCATTTTTATCAGGCTAACTCATACGAACACGTGGAAGACGGTCATACTACCGAAGACGCAGCCGTAAGAATAAGACAAGCTGATAAGAGGACGAGAAAATGGGATATGTATTTGAAAGATCATTTTAAAGGTCCTGAAATAATAGGTTCCATAGAGGAGGCAGAAATATGTTTTGTATCTTGGGGGAGTAATAAAGGTCCGATTGTCGAAGCGATGAAAGAATTAACTGCCAAAGGCAGAAAAACTGCCTTTGTACATTTTACCTATATATACCCGATGAATAGGCAAATTGTCGAAGCGGCTATTCCTAAAAATAAAAGATTGATTCTCATAGAAAAGAAGTCACATGCTCAATTCGGTAAACTGTTACAGATGGAAGCAAGTATAGAAATCAAGGAAAAGATCCTAAAATACGACGGGAGACCATTTTACCCGGAAGAGATAGTTAATCATGTATTAAATCATTGAAATATTAAAATATGGCAACGGTAAAAGATTTCTCCGGATATACACCCACCTGGTGTCCTGGATGTGGTGATTGGGCAATTGGAGTGGCTATAAAAAGCGCTTTCAGTCAATTGGGTTTTGAACCGGGGTCAGTATTTGTGGCTTTCGATATAGGCTGTTCAGGAAACATGAATGATTTTCTTAATGCTTATGCAATGCACACTTTGCATGGAAGAGCTGTCCCTACAGCCATTGGAATGAAATTGGCCAATCACGATATGCCAGTAGTGGTAGTTGGTGGGGATGGTGGGCTTTATGGAGAAGGTGGTAATCATTTTATGCATGCTTGTCGAGGAAATCATGACATTACTGTCATAGTTCACGATAATATGGTTTATGGTCTCACAACTGGTCAAGTGGCTCCTACAGCTAAAAAAGGTTTTAAGTCGAAATCTACCCCCGCGGGTATCATTGAATCTTCTATTAACCCAATTTCTTTGGCTATCTCTCAAGGTGCAACTTTTGTTGCTCAGTCATTTGCCGGAGACGTAACCCATGTTATATCAATGATCAAAGAAGGTATACAACATAAAGGTTTTTCACTGATCAATATTTTACAACCATGTGTAACGTTCAATAAAGTTAATACATATCAGTACTATTTGAATAAGGTATATAAAGTCGATAAAGATTACGACCGTACAAATTTAGATGCGGCTTTTGTTAAAGCAAATGAGCTTTATCAGGAAAAATTTCCTCTTGGAGTAATATATCAAAATACTAAACAAGTATATCATGAACAGTTGGCGCAGCTGTCTGAAAAAAGTTTGCTTCGAAAAGATGCAAAAAATGTCGGGGAGATCTTACTGGCAGGCTTTGTATAAATTAAAATGAATTTTCATATTGACATTTAGCAATTAATCGTATATACTGCTAATTATTATGGCAAATTTACTTGGACCGTCAGAACAACATAAACTACCTATCGTAGCCGTTCGGGATGGAATCGTATTTCCGAACACAGAAAACGTACTAATTTTCGGGAGAAAAAAAAGTGTTGAGGCGATAAATCATGCATTAAAGAGCGATAAAAAGGTTGTGGTTGTTATGCAAAAAAATCCATCAGTCGAAGATCCGAAGCCCGAAGATTTGTACAAAATTGGTGTACTTGCTACAATCGAAAAAACTGTAATTGGAGATAAAGGGGAGATTACGGCGATGGCGAAAGGACTATATAAAGTAAAAACTGAAGAGTTTTCGTCCGAAACACATTATCTTGAAGCGGCTGTATCTTTAATAGACGACGACCGCAACGAGGATGAAGAAATGCATGCGATGGTTAAGCATATTTCTTCGCAAATAAGAAGAGCCGTCAATTTAGGAAAAACAATAGATTTTGTTTTTCTCATGAATATATTGAATATATCTTCTTCATATGATTTTTCATGTCATGTCGCGATGGTTCTCGATCTTAAAGCGGAAGAACGCCAGCAATTGCTAGAAGAGACAAACTTAAAAAATAGACTATCTAAAGAAGTTGAGTATATAAATAGAGAAATAAAGATTCTTGAAATTGAACAAAACATATCGGCAAAAACACAACAGAAATTCGAGCAGGGCATGAAGGAAACGTTTTTGCGTGAAAAAATGAAAACGATAGAAGAAGAATTGGGTGGTAAAGGTGAAGAAAGAGAGATATTTGAATATCAGCAGAAAATAAAAAAGGCAAAAATGCCTAAAGATGTAGAAGAAAAGGCTAAGAAAGAGCTGAAGAGATTGACCCAGATGTCGCAATTCAATCCGGAATCCTCGTACGTTCGAACTTATCTAGATTGGCTTGTTGATTTACCTTGGGAAGCCATAAGTACAAAAGCCATCAATATTGCTGACGCGGAGAGAATTTTGGACGCTGACCATTTTGGACTAAAAAAAATAAAAGAAAGAATTATTGAATATCTGGCAGTTATGGAATTGCAAAAAATTAAGTCAGAGTCAAAGAAATCAGAAGGTACCGTTAAAAAGACAAAAAAACCAGGTCAACCAACTATATTATGTTTCGTTGGTCCTCCCGGAGTAGGAAAAACATCACTGGGTAAATCTATTGCGCGAGCCCTCAACCGTGAGTTTGTAAAAATATCTTTGGGAGGTATTAGAGACGAGGCGGAAATAAGAGGTCATCGTCGAACATATGTAGGGGCGATGCCAGGAAGAATAATACAGGGAATCAAACAAGCTGGTGCTAAAAACCCAGTGTTTATGTTAGATGAAATAGATAAACTGGGTCACGATTATCGGGGTGATCCGTCGGCGGCTCTTCTTGAGGCGCTTGATCCGGAACAGAACCAGGATTTTTCAGATCATTATCTTGAAGTTGCATATGATCTTTCTCAAGTGTTTTTCATAACAACGGCCAATATTTTAGACACCATTCCAGAAGCATTACTAGATAGACTGGAAGTAATTCATTTTCCCGGCTATACCGAAGATGAGAAATTTCATATCGCTTCAGATTATTTAGTACAAAAAGAAAAACAAGCTCATAACTTGGATGACAATGAACTGGAAGTAACCGACGAAGCCTTAAGAACTATAATCAGACGATATACAAGGGAAGCGGGGGTTAGGGAACTTGAAAGACAGATTGCACGCATTTGTCGTAAGGTTGCCCGAGAAATTGTTGAGAAAAAAATTACTGAAAAAAAAGCCTCATCATCTGATGTGGAAAAATATTTAGGTCCATATAAATACTCTTCTCAAATGATAGAGGAGAAAGATACTGTAGGTATATCTACCGGTTTGGCCTGGACACAGGCAGGGGGTGATATATTGTTCATAGAGGTGTCTATAATGCCAGGTAAGGGTGGTCTTACACTCACCGGTCATTTGGGTGATGTTATGAAGGAGTCTTGCCAGGCGGCGCTTACTTATATAAGGTCGAGATGGGAGATATTCGGACTAAGTAAAGATTTTTTCAGCAATATTGATGTGCACGTACATGTGCCAGAAGGGGCTGTGCCAAAAGATGGTCCGTCTGCCGGCGTTGCGATAACTACCGCAATGGTTTCTGCACTAACCAAAATACCAGTCAAGCGAGATGTTGCCATGACAGGCGAGGTGACCCTAAGAGGTCGTGCACTCGAAATCGGTGGTGTGAAAGAAAAGGTGGTGGCAGCTCATCGTGCAAGAATTAAAACAGTCATATTGCCTAAAGACAATAAAAAAGATCTGGAAGACATCCCGAAAAATGTGCTGGACGACCTTCATTTCGAGTTTGTACATCATATGGATGATGTTTTGAAGGTTGCTCTGGTATTCCCGAAGGGTAAATACCATTTTCCAAAAGTATCCGGTCATTTCGGCCCTAATAAGAAATTATCAAAGCGATAATCAGATAGCTCCTGATTTAAGAAGATGATTACGAATACGATGAAGGAAGTTCATACTATTATATAGTAAGCGATCTGCAATAATATCATAACTTCCGATTAGGTGTGTGAAGTTACCCCCATAACCTTCCTTAAACTTTGTAAATCCTGACCAGTCATGATTTGTGTCATAAGAAGGTGCAAGAGATCCCCACATGTCGAAATATTCGGCCCCAAGTCTCTTGCCAAGTCTTATAGCTTCCCACATTATTAGGTTTGCTCCCATTAGGTTACGATGAGTTTCACTCGTGCCCCCATAGGGATAATATATCCCCTTACCAAAATGAAAAAGTTCGTAGGCAGCGAGAGGTTCGTTGTTGAAATAGGCGATAATTATATGAGCAATCGAATTTTTTAGAGCTTCCCAAACTTTTCTGTGGTATTCTTCTGAATGGCCATAATATTTTTGTCTTTCACATGTTTCGAAGTATAGCTTGGAGAATATTGCAAATCCTTTTTCGCCAGACTCCTCACGGACGACGACGCCTTTTCTTATGGCAAGATTTATATTATATCTTGTCTTAGGTTTCATTTTTTTTAACAGCTCTTCTTCGGATATTGTTATGTCAAGTATATTCGTCCATTCTGGAAATAGCGGATGGGGGGATTTGATGATTTTTCCTTGGTAACTATCGTAGATCTTTGAGTCAGCCTCTGAAAGCTTAATATATGGCTCAATTTTAATATATATTATTTTATGACGTTGGCAGTAGTCGATCAGGTACGAAATGAGCCCCTCTGAGAGCATAGGAGACCTGGGTATATAGCCTATCTTATAAGAGGTATGAGGTATATTATGTATCGTCATCAAGTAATTTGTATTGGAGTCTGAGATTCTTATTATTTTGTTACCAATACTTTTTTTCGCCTCACCCCATTCGTAGGATTGTAGCGGATGTGACACGCTGAGATTGTATATTTTCGGGTCGATATTTTCTGACAATATTTTTATTTCCATACTTTCCTAGATATGAGTCTGAACAACTTCAAGATGCGACTGCCCATTTTCTTCCAAAATAATGGAAAATAAGCAATGTTTAATAATATCAGACATATTATGATAACAGCGTCATAAGTAACACGTGAATGGTAGTCTTCCTGAAGCTTTAACCACAGTGCAAATTCATCGAAGGTGAGGCCTAGCCCAATACCATAAAAGATAGCTAGGCGACGATGTGCCTCAGCGTGGATATCGTACAATGAAAAGAAACCGACAATTACAAGAATCAGGATGCCAAAATTGAGATGATGTATGTGAATACCCTTGATATATACCGCTTCAAGAAAAAGTGGTGATTTCAGTATATCTTTTGCCGTTAGGTAAACATATGTGCGGGCAACTATAAACGTGCATAAGAAAGATATAAACACAATAAATGGTATTTCATCTAGTTTTGATACTATCAGTTTATCTATAGTTTTTTTTATAGCGTTTCTCATTGTTGATATACTTAGTTTTTACACGCTTTTTTGAGTAAATCCAAGGTTAGTTTACCGCATTCGTCCCAAGAAAACTCCTTCGATCTGGCGAGTCCCTTATTTATCAATTCAGTTCTTAGATGTCTATTTAAAGTCAATGTTTCTATTTTATCCGCAAGTGCTTCGGGGCTAGATGAATCAAAATATAGCGACGCTTCACTGCCTATTTCTGGCAAGCTTGATCCGTATGAAGCGATAACAGGGCAACTATTCGCCATAGCTTCCAGTAGCGGAATACCGAACCCTTCATAAAGAGATGGTAAAACAAACA
>CAYMOO010000020.1:0-396 GCA_964392185.1 uncultured Gammaproteobacteria bacterium | reverse complement strand
AAACATTCCAGCATTTTTATAAAGAGTTATCACATCATTATCTGGTAAATAGCCCGTAAGTATGATTTTATCTTTTAATTCGGTTTTTTTGACTTCTGCATAAATAGATCCCCATAACCAGCCTTTTTTCCCGACGATAACTAGTTTGTAATCCGGAAATTTGGATGATATAAGTTTAAAAGCATTAATAAGCACAGGAATATTTTTTCTAGGCTGGAGTGTGCCGACGTATAATATAAAACGTTCTTTTTCGACTCCAATTTTTTCCATTATATTGGACGGATCGATATCTATCTCGCTTTTGCTATATCCATTGTAAATCACTTGTATTTTTTCTTCAGGGATAGGGTGGTGTTTTAATATATCTTTTTTTGTTGTTTTTGATAAGGCTATGAT
>CAYMOO010000019.1:13930-15561 GCA_964392185.1 uncultured Gammaproteobacteria bacterium | reverse complement strand
TCTTTCGCCTCCGTTCAAAAAAAAAAGAAAATCCAGCACGACAGCGATTGTCATGAAGATTTTCTTACAGGAGAAATATTATATCATGAAAGAAAACTTTATCTTCATCTCCCAAGTTTCACCAGCGTCAAGGACTAAAGGCTGAGAGTCGATACCGCCGCGCAGGCCGCAAACCGGCTCGAAACAGATGAAGTCGCAATCTGGTTTTTGGGGCGTCTGCGACCAGATAACCATTTGTTTTACCGTTTTCACATCTCCGATATCTTCGATGACGATTTTCCGGTCTGGGAATATGAGTTCAGCGCGTCCGGAGAAAGGAAAATCATTGTCGGGGGGAGAATTCTCCCAGTCGATTTTGGCGGCGTCAAAACCTTCGATGTTCGTCTTGACATTATTTTTATCTTTCCTGTCTATGGCCCAGTATGGGTGAAGTCCGGGCGAAATCGGCAGGGGAGAGCGGGACGGATTTTTTACTTTAAGTGAATATGTTAGCGCTCCATCTTTCTCCAGTACGACCGACATTTCGGCATAAAATTCGTATGGATACTCTTTTTTTGCTTGCTGGTCTATATCTTTGTCAGTCAGAGCTAAAGTAAGTGAGTCCGAAGATTGATTTACCGTTTTCCACAAACTGTCACGGCCGAAACCGTGTTGGCGGCCGATTTTGGAAGTCCCGAAATAGGGAAACAGCAGCGGAATGCCGGCACGTTTTTTGGCAGACCCAACGTATAAAATATCTTTATCGCCAGTTTTCCAGGAAGATAGAAGTGCTCCCGCCGGATCGACCGTAGCCGCCGACCTGCCGGCGCGGAGCTCGATCTCGCTGAATTCGGAGCCGTCGGGATATTTTCTCATATATTTAGTGTTTGTCATTCTGAGCGAACGCGATGAGTTCACTCGCGAGTAAATTTTCGGGTACGAGCAAGATAAATTATTTATCTAATCTCTTCAAATCGGCATCGACCATCATTTTCACCAGCTCATCAAAGCTTACTTCCGGTTTCCAGTTGAGCACTTTGCGTGCTTTGTCGGATTTGCCTTTAAGCTCGAATACCTCCGCCGGGCGCAAAAATTGCGGATCGATTTTTACATATTTTTTCCAATCCTTAATACCGACATGAGTGAAAGCTATTTCCAGATATTCACGTATAGAATGATTCTCGCCTGTTGCGATAACATAATCTCCCGATTCTTTTTGCTGAAGCATCGCGTGCATGGCCTTTACATAATCGCCAGCAAAACCCCAGTCGCGTTTGGAATCGAGATTGCCGAGGAAAATCTCATCGGCAAGACCCAATTTAATACGGGCGACGCCATCGGATATTTTCCGGGTTACGAACTGAATGCCGCGGATGGGGGATTCGTGATTGAAAAGAATTCCGTTGCAGGTAAACAATCCGTACGATTCACGGAAATTGACCGTCATCCAATAAGCGTAAACTTTGGCGATACCGTAGGGGCTGCGCGGATGGAAGGCGGTGTTTTCGTCGCGTATGCCGTTGTCGTGGTTGTTGCCGTATATCTCACTTGTTGAAGCTTGATAAAACTTACTCAGCGGTGAATGGGCCTTTATGGCATTGAGAAGGTAAAGTACGCCGAGCGCATTTACTTCGGTTGTAATTTTGGCCATT
>CAYMOO010000019.1:0-13920 GCA_964392185.1 uncultured Gammaproteobacteria bacterium | reverse complement strand
TGGTTTGTGCTTTCACTAAAACTTTATAGGGATACCCGGCGGTCGCACCAATTAAATTGGCCATTTCCCAAGAGCCGCCGACAAAAGACTGTGCGGCGAGATTGTAGACTTCGGTTGGCCTGATTGTCTTTATTATGTGATAGAGTGACGATTCATCCGTCATATCGCCTTGCAAATATTCGACATCTTCAGTCACTCCCAGGAAATCCAGGTTGCTAAAATTGGGGTTGGAATACCGGCGGGTCAAACCGTATACCTTATAACCCATACCTAGCAAATATTTGGCTAAATAAGGACCATCCTGTCCCAAGATCCCCGTAATAAGAGCTGTTTTTTTCATTTTTAAAAAATAAAAAATATATAACCTTGAAAAAAAGGTCAATGCAATAATTCTACATTATCAGATTATAAAATGCAGTAGAATAGTATATTATGATAAGGCAGTACAATATCGCCGAACTCAAAGATATCGCGGATAATTTCAGGAAAGAGCTGGAATTATCGGCCGGAGGCGGCAATTCTTCTTTGCCGTTTCTCAGACATCACCTTCCCGACAAACCACTTCTTGATACCGGGGAAAAATACCAACAAATAGCCGTCGGCGGCACATACTATAAATCGTGCACGGGCACAAAAGGCGACGAGTCGACAAAAAATACAAAAACCGGCCTGATCCCAAAACTTCGCACAAAAGAAACATTTTTTGATTTCATTTTTAACCTTTTCGAAGACGGCGTGCGGGGGATGGGGATAAATTTTGCCTATGCCCTCAAGCCGGTATTCCGTGATGGCCGGCTGGATGGTACTCTTGTGCAAGGTTCGAAAGAGCATGAGTTTGCTGGCCTGATTGGTAAAACAGTAGGGGAGGAGATGGAAAAATATTACTCCGGAAAAACCGGAAAAAATATAAAAATCACCGTCGCAAACGATACGATATGTTTGCTGCTATCGGGAATGAAAAACCATCCCATCAAAAATCTGGCGGCGTTTATTGTCGGCACCGGGCTTAATTCGGCAATCGTACTCGATGAACGGACTTTGGTCAATCTTGAGTCGGCCAACTTCGACAAATTCGAACAGTCCGAGGAAGCACAAAAAGTAGATGGGCAATCGGCCGATCCGGGACAAGCAAAATTCGAAAAAGAGATCGCTGGCGAATATTTGTATAAACAGTATAATGTAGTTAGCACTGACCATAAAATCGACTCGACACAAGCACTCAATCAACTGGCATTAAGTGATGATTCTCTCGCTCAGGAAATTCTAAAACGTTCAGCGTCCCTGGCTGCCGCACAGGCGGCCGGCGTCGCGAATTTTTATAAAAAACCTGTAGTATTTCTTACGGAAGGCAGTCTTTTTTGGAACAGCGAAAAATACTTGCTCAACTTCCGAAAAATATTTAATGAATTGACCGAGGGGAGTAATCACAATTTCGTAAAATCTGCGAGCGATAGTTTGTTGGGTATCGGCTACCTTCTGTAGCAAAAATATAAGTATTTTTGCTACAAATTCCACTTGCTTAAAAATATATGATATGGTATGATAATTTTCTATTCTCAGCTATCACATCGTATCAATATATATAAATCCGCATCTGATTACCAATAACTATGATAAACTACCAAACACCTGGAAGACTTGTTGGAATTATGGGTCCGGCAGGCGTGGGAAAGAATTATATTATAAAAAATGTAATGGGTGGTTCTAGCAATTACGAGTATCTCTACCGCGTAACCACAAGAAAACGACGACCCACCGATGAACAAGAAGGTGTTTTGCCGGTAAGCATGGACGAATTCAATGCGAACAGACAAAATTTAATATCCGTACATGCACCCTTCAACGACGACAGATTATATGGCTGGTATGTCGATGGCGCCGAATACAAACTCAACAATGGTACCAATCTTATAACAGACCCCAACGTAGAGCATTTGGGCGGATTTTTGGAACACTTCGGGAGAAATATGCATCTTATCGGTCTAACTGCTGATCCGGAATACGTTCAATACAACTTAGAGGAGAGGGTGCGTCGGGAAAAAGGGGGAATATCGCATGCCGATGCAGTAGATATCCAGGGGAGAGTGTATAAGGGTATCGAATACTCTAGCAAATTAATCGCCGCCTATAATTCCGGCCTGATAGATGAGCATATCGCGGTAGATTGGAACAATCGTAACGATATCATCAGAATAGTCGAAGGAAGCATCGCTCAAACCGGCGGCCAGATGAACGAGGGTTGGATCTACAATGAAGTTCGCTCGGGAAGAAATAGTCATGTATACCGGTCATAAGCGGTATTTTTGCGAAGGCTGTGCTAAAATAAGTCATGATCAAACTGATCAAAAAGGTTCTGCATGATCCGACGCGTCGCAATGTAATCATCAACTCTATCGGTAACAACCTGAATGTAGTATTTACCGCTTTCTTCGCTCTTTTGTTGGTGAGAATCCTCAATCCGGCTCAGTATGGAGTTTTAAGCGTCCTTCTGGGAATAGCTTATGTGCTGGCAAACGTTCTCGATTTCGGGACCAGTGCGACAATATATTCATATTTACCGCCTCTGTTGCTGGACAGATCTGAGGCCGTATACCGTTTCGTCAAAAGCACGTTTTATTACCAGACACTTTTTTCGCTCATAGTTATAGTCACCCTCATGCTCACTTTTCCGTTTTTAGACTCAATATTTTTCCGCACCGGCGCCCCTCTTATCGATCTTTATCTCACTTCGCTTTCAGTATTGCTTTTCATCTGGCAAAATTTTATCTGGAACTGCATGGCAGCCGCCAAAAGTTTTATGAAGGTCAATATATATTTCAATGTTTCCAATCTATTCAAAACTCTAATATTATTGTATCTGTCGTTGGACAAGCATGTATCCGTTTCTTCCGTCATTTTTGTTTTCGGTGTGATCGGCCCGCTTATTTTCTTCCTGCTTCTATTCATGGAAAAAAGGGAAGTGCTCAAAATATTGGCAAAAACCGAAGTCAGCCGCAGCGAGCTGAAAATACAATATACACTCACTTACTTTATCGCCTCGCAGTTTTTCAATGTGGGCCTGCGCATGGATTTATTCCTCCTGTCCTTCTTCGGCCTGAAACAAGAAACCGGCTATTATGGATTGTCGCAAAAAATCATCTTAACGATCATCACAACCGTCGTCAGTATCACCCAAGTGCTTTCACCGATGTTCTCCTCGATAACGACAAAAACTGAACTGAAGCATCATCTCAAAAGAGGGCTTCTTTATTTGGCCGTACCGGCCGGATTGTTTGTCGTGCTGGCTGTTTTACCCAATCAGGTATTTCAGCTTTTCTTCACCAACAAATTCACCGAAACCGCTCCGATTACCCGGGCTTTGAGTATTCCGTTCATTATTTATTCTCTTGGAAGTTTGCCGATTCTCTTCCTTTTGTATACCGTCAAAAAACCGGTTTATTTGTTGTGGTCGAATGTAGTTTTTTTCCTGATTCTGACGGGAGGATGTTATTACCTTATTCCCAAAAACGGTGTCTACGGACCGCCTGTTGCAATCGGCGTCGCGATGACGGTGGCCACCCTGATGGTGACTGTCGGTTCGATTATCGAATACCGTAAGATGCCCAACCATCATTAAGGGCAATAGAATATTTACCCCACCACTCGATACTCAGCCCCCGCACATCTTGCTGCCGCACTTTTGTGAAACCCTTGTTCTCCAATAATTTTCGGTAATCCTGGCCGTGAATATCGCTCGTGTAGGGGATGATGATGAGTTCTTTTTTATCATCCAGTCTTTCTTCGATGCGCGACAAATCTATTATGCGGATGCCGTTTTTTTTCTGCCGGTTAAAATAATACTGGAGCGGATCGGAGGAAGTAAAAACCATGTACACGTCCGAACGGTCCGGGATCGATGAGGCAAGTTTTCTCCAGTCTTCCCGGTGATAATCTGAATTAAAAAGATAAACTGCGGAAAATACCAGCAAGAACAAGAGTAACAAAAATCTATACCGGGTTTTACCGACTCCGGCGGCCATAAGTAGCGATAAAAGGGGGATAAGATACAAAAAACGGAAATACTGCAAAAGCGGAGTGAAAAATGAAATCAGGACACCCAAAATAATAGGCATGACAAACAGCATCCCGAGTGACCGGTATTTTTTCGCTCCAAAAAAGGCCGCTCCAAAAACCGCCAGACTCCAAACCCCGCCGATCAGATAATAAATCCGTTTCGGCTCCCACTGGATACGGCCGACTGAGAATTTGAGGGGAATGAGGAGTATGTTTTTCGGATTTACCTGACCCAATACCAGCGACCAGTTGGGAACGAAGTGGAGCATGGAGCGGGCATTTTCGAGCTGGCGGAATAGTAAAGGCGATAAGATAAACAAGGCCGCAATAGTACTCGGCAGAAGGAGCGATAAGCGGGAAAATTTTCTGGTTATTAAAGCATGTATTATAAGCGTACCGATAAATAAAATACTTCCGTAAAAAGTCACGAGACTAAGAAATATAAAGATATCGACAATAAAATGGCGGCTCTGCTTGGCTCCGGAAATACTTTGAAAATAATAATATAGTACGATTGTCAGAAAACAGGTAACCATAAGGTACATGCGTGCCTCCTGCGAATAATAGATTATGAGCGGGTTGAAAAGGAAAAATATAGCCGACCAAATACTACCTTTCAGCTTGAGCAGTCGGGCAGTTTTATAGATAAAATATCCGGCGATAAGGGAAAAAATCACCGAAGGCAGCCGCAACGATACTTCGCTATAACCAAAAACCGAAGCCCAGACCTTCAAAAAAAGATAATAAAACGGCGGATGGAAATCGGTGGGGGAAAACTGGGTGATAATTTCGGGGAAGCCGAATTTGCGGATAACCTGAGCGGTCGTCCCTTCATCGAGCCAGAAAGACTGGTTGAGCGCAAACAAACGCAGCAAAAAGGCGGCGGCGAAAATAAGTATAAGATTCATATTAATGTTTGAGCGTACCCGATACTGAAGCGGTCTTGGTCGGGGCCACGCCGTCGATTATATTTTTGATCGCTTTCTGCACATTGTCCCATTTATCGGTTCCTTCTTTGGGTATAAGGATATATCCGCCGTAGGATGAGCGCGATGGAGTAAGATAATCGGCGTCACTTGGGATGAAACTCGAAATTTTGTATTCACTGCCTTTGCCGGCTTCGGCAAGGAGCGTCCGGATATCGTCAAGTGTAAGATCCATCCTTATATAATCGCTCAGCCCGTCCATAAGCGGTATCACCTTCGGTAAGAATCCGATACTGACAATTTTTTCGCGGGCGGCTTGTAAGAATCGTTGTTGGCGGGCGGCACGGCCGAAATCGGTACCGTCCTGGGCCGAGTGACGGGAGCGGACGTATTTGAGAGCGGTTGTCCCGTCCATATGGGTTTTTCCGGCGTCGAAATGAAGATGTTCATAACGGCAGGGGAAAGCTTCGCGGGGAGAAACGGTGACGGTAAGAAGTAGCGTCGGCAGGTCGGCTTCGGTTTTGCCACAAAGATCGGCTTCTTTGCCGTCTACCGGGTATTCGTAATCGTCGAATGTTTTTTCCACCCCTACATCCACCCCGCCCAGCAAATCGACCGCCTTCACGAAACCCTGGAAATCGATCGTGATATACGAATCGATAGGCAGGCCGGTAACCGAAGCAACTACTTCCTTGACGAGCTGGCCCGCGTGTTCTTTGCCGGAATACTTGTTGTCTATCGCCGGATACCGCTTGGTGTACATCGCGATCTGATATGCGGCGTTTATTTTTTCGTGGAAATCTTCGTTGGTTTTGGTGGGAATTTTTACCCAGATATCCCGGGGTATCGAGATAAGGAGCGCTTTCTTGTTTTTGGTGTCGATGCGGATAACCATGAGTGTATCGGTAAGATATGTGCCCTCATGAGTGCCGCCGCCATATCCGGCAAGAAGGACCGTGTAAACACTCTTTTCTTCCGGAGTTTTGGTATTCTGTGGCAGTGTTTGCCCGGAAACTGAAGATATTTTTTGATAAAAGCGGAAAGTTTTATATGCAAAGTAACCGATAGTCAGAACGATGACAAAAAACAGAAGCAAAAATATTTTTTTCTTCGTGAATATTTTTCTTTTTCGCGATAAGACACCCATACCTTTTGGACCAAATAAAAAAAGCTCAGTTGAGCATGCTAATTATATATCAACTTAACCGATGATAGTCCCGGAAGTTGTTTCGCCTTTTAACGCCTTGAGAAGCTCATCTTCACCTGCACCGCCGATGAGGATCGTGCCTATCCCGCCTTGTGCCAGATTAAGGCTTTCTTGTATTTTGTGAAGCATCCCGCCGGTCACATCGTATCCTTTTGTCACACCGATAAGCTTTTTGACTTCTGGAAAATTCTGGGTGTTGATGTGGAGGATCGTATTACCCTTAGCATCGAGCAGGCCCGCCGTCCGGCCAACCTGGATTATGCGCGCTGTTTTGTAGCACGGGTCGGGATTCTCGATTATCGTACGGAATACCGCCTCCGTCGAAAAAATTACCCCATGCCGGACCACATCGGTAATCATATCGCCGTAGACAATCGGCACGATCCCCGAAGAAAGCGCGGCATATAAAGGAGCAGTCAAAACATTCTCGGCGTCACCGTCTTTTGCCGATATCCAGGAAGACGGAGGAAACGACTGGACTGACAACCCTTCCTCAAGAAAAATATCGACAACAATTCGGTTGAGCTTTGCAGCTTCGGCAGCTACCAAACACATTCCCTTTATCTGCTCCGGGCTTTTTATACCTTCGACGATACGGTATTTCTTGGCCGGCACATGGGCGAAGGAGCCCGAACCATGGCCAACGATGATATCGGGGCAACCGGCTTCCCGTGCTTTTTTTATCTGGTTCGCAAGAGATTTTATCGCTTGCACATTGGCGACACCGGGTTTTTCTTTATCGGTAATGAAACTGCCACCGAGTTTGATCAGGATGAGGTTTTTGGACATATCTTATATTAATATTAAAGAGCAGGCAGGTGGCAGACGATAGGGGCCCGACAGCGCGCCGCGGTCATTTGAGCGAGCACTGGCGGGAAAATCGGCTGACAGAATCTGCCTGCGATCTTATAAAAATTACATCAGTCGCGCGCCTACTGCCGGACGGTTGAGTATCAGATCGGTTACTTCCGGCTGTTTCCGGAAATAAGCGGCAACTTTTTTTTCGTTTTTGCTTTCGCAAATGGCATGGACATTCTCCCCGGCATCGATCGTGAAATACGCTTCCACGCCACGGTTCCTGAGCGCGATAATTTTTTTGATAATTTCGACCGTCTTGCCGCTCCAATAAAATAACGGCGGATTTTGTGTCATCATGACCGAATGCATCGAAACCGTATCTTCCTCGATGATAGTACCGAATAAAGTAAAGTCTTTATCTTCAAACGCCTCAAGAATCCTTAAAATGCGAGTGGGAAGCTCCGCCAGACGCGACGGATAGAGCGGGCTCGTCGGTGCTCCCAAGTGCCCTTCGCCGGAGCCGGTTTTCTTTTCCGCGGTGGTTGCAAGAAGTACGATATCGCATATATCCCAATATTCGGGCGGAGCAATGGAATGTGCGTAGGAACTTTCCGAATCGACTCCTTTATACCAGCGGACAAAGCCATCGGGCACCGAGCGACAAGCCGAACCAGAGCCGGAGAGACGGGCAAGTATACTGAGTTCTTTTTCCGAAAGCTCGACACCAAAGCCGGAAGCAAATACCAGAGCTAAGGCGGAAAAAAACGATGCTGAGGAGGCGATCCCGGCTTTTTTGGGGAACGAATTGGCCGACTTTATCTTGAAGCCGAATTCTTGTCCAGTGCCGAGCCGTTTTTTTAATTTTTCATAAAACTGCGATATTTTTTTGAGTTCGGCTTCTTTGGCGCGGACGAATTTTTGTTCGCGGTAATTTTTGATCCACAACTCCTGCTTTTCTGGATTGTCATAAATCTCACATTCGACCGCGGTATAGCAGCCGGATAAATTCATAGAAAAACTGTCGTTGTGGGGGATTATGAGTGCCGGATCACGCTGACCCCAATACTTTATAAATGCGATATTAGCGGGTGCAACGGCACGGATGGTTGAATTCTGCATACCGATATTGTACCATCATGATAATTCTATGAAATACTTTCTTGTCGGTGCCGGCAGCATAATCGTGGTTCTTCTTATCGGAATGTTCGTTAAACAAACGATGCAAAACCAGGCCCCAAAAGTCGCATCCGCCGGCAATGTGGCGGGTGTAAGCGTCTCGGAAACGAGTGCGCCCGAAGAATTAAAAAACGATGTTGTTTCTTTCGATACCTGCCCGCCCGGCAGAAATGGAGATATATCACTGGACACCATAAATAGCAAACCCGAACCGACGGTATTCGACGAAAAAAGCACCAACACCGGCGGCACCTTGGGATTGGTTATGGAAGCTCAGCAGACCGACATAAACAACGAAAGCATGCCTCCGTCCGACCTGAAAGTAACCAAACTCCAAAACGGCTTCGTCCAGGGCAGCTGGACACACAATGGCGTCACTCTCAAACAGTTCAATGTGTACCTCAAAGGTCCAACCGGCGGCTGGATTATGATCGGTAAAATACCAAGAAGCACCAATAAACAATACTCGTTCGTCGATCAAACCGTAAGAAATGAAGGAAAATTCTACTACGCGGTAAGCGTCTTATCGGCGAGCGGCAAAGAAAGCGACTGCTCCGCTCCGGGTGAAATAAACTGAAGTAAAATTTGAGAAGGGTAACCGGCGGGAGGATAGTAACGCACACGGGCGTTACTACCCACCTACGGACGACTAGCCGAGTTCAAGATAGGTGCGCAGTGAGTCAACGCTGACACCCAAGCCGAAGTGTCGGTTGAGCAATCGAATCAGCTCATCGCGCCAGCCCTCAAGCATCGCAACTTGATCCAAGTTTAGCTCTAGCCCATCGAGGGCACGAGCGTCAACGAGGTTATCTGTGCGCAGTTCAGCAACAGTCGGCTGTGCACCTTGATCAAGCTGTAGTAATAGCTGGTCCAAGGCATACGCTGTTGCATACAAGCGCTTGCGCACATCATCATTCTGTTCTTGTTTAAGTTGAGCAATAGTTGACATAAAAAATCCTCCTATATATATGGGTGAAAAACATCCGTCGTCCATCCGGGCGACAAGCAAAACGTCTAAAAAGACGATCTCCTTGCCGCCCAAATGCGTACCCTTCTCAAATTGTTAAAGTGTTACGGGTCTAAACAAATATATTTTATGCTTCATAAAATAATCGATCAGACCGGTATTATAGGATAAATTATAACTTATAAAATATGTATTTTCAATGTCGCCCCTCTTAATTGGTTTTACCGCAGTTGGAATTAATGAAGAATAAATTTGAGAAGGGCACTTCCAAATAATAGTGACGCCCCATGGGGCGTCACTATCGTTTAGCTAGGTGACTCTGATACTTTCTGCGGTGTGACTGGTGCCATAGTACCTATTCATGACTTCCAAACATTGGTCGCGCCAGCTTTCCGCGAAAGCCAACAACTCCTGAGCGTGCAGTTCAAGAACATCGATCGGTTCTGAACCAACCCAATCGTCTTCTCGCAAAGTGTCAAGTGGCGTACCGCTACTTAAGCTTTGCAATAACTGATCCAATCCTTGGGCGAGTCCGTACAACCTCTCATACATTTCCCTTTGTTGTCGTCTCGCAAGATAGTTAGCTGCTGACATAAAAACCCCGTCTTTCTTATACAAACACACTTTGTCGTCCATCCGGGCGACAAGCAAAACGTCTAAAAAGACGATCTCCTTGCCGCCCAAATGCGTACCCTTCTCAAATTGTTAAAGTATTACGGGTATAATCGAAATGAATTTATGCGATATAAAAGCATCAATTAGCCCGTTGTTATGGGCTGGATTATAGCTTAAAAAATATGTATTTTCAATCCTCAGATTGTATGATAAATCTCACAATCTCGCAATCAGCCCGTCATCATAGTCTGGTATACTACTTTCTATGAAACTCGCAGTAAGCGCCGGTGGTATTGTAGTCGGCCCCAAAGGACAAATCGCACTGGTACGCCATGAGAACGGCTTTTGGTCATTTCCAAAAGGTCATATAGACGGAGAAGAAATGCCGCAGCAGGCGGCTGAGCGGGAAATCTACGAAGAAACCGGCATAAAAACACTCAACATGATAAAACCGCTCGGCAATTATACCCGCCCCGGCAAAACCTACGGCGAAAACGACACGATGGTACCCGCTCTGAAAACTATTCACCTATTCCTATATACAACCGACCAACAAGAAATCAAACCCATCGATCCAGCCAATCCGGAAGCGCGGTGGTTTGCCATCGATGAGGTCGCAACGCGTCTTTCTTCAGACAAAGACAAAGAATTTTTCGAAAGCAATAAAGCGGAAATTATAAATTTTATCAACAATGGAAAATCTCATTAAACTGGCAGAATCTATCTTACATCTCGACAAAATTCTCGGCTCGGTTATAAATACTTTCGGTTACTGGACTTATGTAATCGTTTTTCTGGTTATATTCGCCGAAACTGGGCTCGTAGTCACGCCCTTTTTGCCGGGCGACTCACTGCTTTTCGTTCTCGGGACGCTTTCGGGAAGCGGATATCTGAATATAACTTTTATATATCTTACTCTTCTTGCGGCCGCCATCCTCGGTGACACCGTCAATTACTGGGTCGGTCATTATATCGGTCCGCAAGTATTCAACAAAACCAACTCCCGCATCTTCAAAAAAGAATATCTGGAAAAAACGCGCGAATTCTACGCCAAATACGGCGGTAAAGCTATCATACTGGCCCGCTTTATCCCGATAATCCGCACCTTTGCACCCTTTGTTGCCGGCATTGGTAAAATGCATTACCGCACTTTCATCATATACAATATAGTCGGTGGTTTTATCTGGGTTACACTATTTCTATATGCCGGGTATTTCTTCGGTGGCTTGGAGATCGTGAAGCACAATTTTCATTATGCCGTCGTCGGTATAATTTTCGTTTCTATTTTGCCGGTTATTTTCGAATATCTCAACTACAAACGTGGTTTGCATCTTTCCAAAAAACAAATGTCGCATGCCAAATATTCGGAAGTGGTGAAAACAATTCACGACAAAGTTGAAGCGGAAGATAAGGGCTAAATGAAAAATTATCGCACCGTTCTCATCACCGGCTGTTCGAGCGGTATCGGCGAAGCGACCGCCCTAACACTTGCAAGAAAGGGTTTTACCGTTTATGCCGCTATGCGGGATGCTGCAAACAGAGGGCAAAAACTCCGCGATTTTGCTACAAAAGAATCGCTGAAAAGCTACACACCCACAATCGACGTGACCGACCAAGATTCGATAGATCGGGCGATAAAAACTATAAAAGAACCGATAGATATCTTGGTAAATAACGCCGGTTTCGGCACCATCGGCCCGGTCGAAGAATTCTCAATCGATGAGGTGAAAAAACAATACGACACCAATATTTTCGGAATGCTGAGGATGATAAAAGCCGTCGCACCCCCAATGAGGGCGCGGGGGAGTGGATTGATAATAAATATTAGCTCCATAAACGGTCTTATTCCTTTTCCCTTGTGGGGAATATATTCGTCTTCGAAATACGCAGTCGAGTCTTTGAGCGAATCGTTGCGGTTCGAGCTCAAGCATTTTGGAGTAGATGTCTCACTTATTGAACCGGGTTCATTCCTCACCGATTTCCCCAAAAACGTGAAGTGGCCTTCGGATAAAACAGATGTAATATCCCCATATCAGAAACTCACCGAAAAATTCCGCGACCGCTACAACCTTTCACACGATAAAGCAAAAAGAAGTTTTCTAAAACCCAAACTCAGCCCCGGAAGAATCGCCGATCTCATATACAAAATAGCAACATCCGACAAACCGAAACTGCGGTATATTATCGGAATTGACGCGCATATAATGTATATGCTGAGCTGTATTATGCCCGATAAGCTGCGAAATATGATTTTCCGTAAGGCATACGACTGGTAATAAAAAATGAAAAAAATACATACTCTACTGACTCTTTCGTCTCTCAATGTCATACTGATCAGCATCGAAAGATATTCGCCAACGACCAAAATCCTGCTGCAGCCATATAGTTATCTGAGATTACACGAAGTTCTGCAAATGACCACTCTGATACTTTTTACGGTTATAATCCCGGCATTACTTCTCATCGAGATTTCTGACAATTTCCGGCTTTTCCAAAGCAAAAAAGGGAAAATTTTATTTCTAATTTTTGTTGTCGGAGTATATTTTTACGCTACCGGGAATGGCCTGCATGAAGTGGCCAGTTTCCTTTTCAATAATTATTGTGATACGAAAAAATTTACCTCGCAAATCTGTGGTTCGATGTTTTTCAACGACTACTATACCGGCAATATCCTGTATTTTATTGGCGCTTACCTTATGAACTTGTCGATAATCGGTATGGAGCTTTCTTACGATCGCTTAAAAATGAAGAAAAAGGACTCGGCAATCATCACCTTCAACGCGGTCGTATATTCATTGGCCATATTCGCCTACGCCGCCTTCGACCGGGTACTGGTCGGGTTCGCTTATTCCGTAATTTCCATGATAACGGCAGACATTATAGTATATATGTTCTATAAAAAAATCAAATACGCGCCGCTTACCGCTTACTTCGCTTTATCCTATACGATCGGCACAATCGTGGCGTTTGTAGTCCGCTTCCATTAACAGTCCATTGACACACTTGTTCGGAATATATATATTAAATCAATATGCATAGTTCCATATCACCAAAAACCGTTATTATTGCCGGAGTCATTTCATTTATCGCACTGGCGACCATCGGCTATGTTTTCTTGCGAGACTACAACGTATCCATACAGAAAAAATCTCCCGAAGGCGTCGCCTGTACTATGGAAGCCAAAATCTGCCCCGATGGCTCGGCCGTCGGCAGAGTACCACCCTCATGCGAATTCGCCGCCTGTCCCGAAGGGCAAACGGTAAACCCTACGAGGTCAATGGAAATACCCACCTCATCGCCACAAACAGAAGGCGGTGAAGGTACGCGTGGCGGTACTAGTACGATATCTTCCGCGCCAATGTATCCGGGTGAATCACCGATGTCGAAAATACCCGATCTTGCGATAAAATCCATGCCGGAGCCGGCGCCTCCCTTTGATGTAAAATATGTCGTCGAACACCGCAGCGCGCTCAACGATAAAAAAATTCAGATCGAAGGTATAGTCGTATCCAATTTCCTCAAGGACACAAGCTGCCCCGATCCGAAAATGGGCTGCCCGGCGATGTATATGGCTCCCGGGATTACTTTGGCCGGTTCAAAAAACCAAAGTCGCAACATACTCTACGATCTTAGAGTAATAATGACGGAAGCAGACAGAAGCAAATCGGAAGATTATCGGGTGGGCAGCAAAGTAACCATATTCGGTACGGTTTCGGGTAACGTCGATGGAATCACCGTGACCACCCAGTAATATCCTGATATAATATTCCGATGTTAAGCCTGCTGAAGCGGCTTATGGGCAAAACATACCGTCCTCTCAATACGATATGTCTATCTCAGGAAGCTCTCATATACAACTATAGATACCTACAAAAACTTTCCGGGAAAAGTATTGCGCCTGTCCTAAAAAGCAATGCCTACGGCCATGGCATAATTGAAGTGGCAAGAATCCTTCAAAAAGAAAATCCGCCGTTTTTCTGCGTCGACAGTATATTCGAGGCCTATCAGCTTCTGAAAGCCGGTATCAAAACGCAGATTCTGATAATGGGGTATATAAACCCGGAAAATCTTAAAGTCAAAAAATTGCCTTTTTCCTATGCTGTATATTCAAAAGAAATCATATCTGCCATCTCCCGCCATCAGCCAGCGGCCAAATGCCACCTCTTTGTCGATACCGG
>CAYMOO010000018.1:0-15866 GCA_964392185.1 uncultured Gammaproteobacteria bacterium | reverse complement strand
AGTATCGCCGTATACGGACCCAATCAGACACCAATGATAGAAACACTCACTCCGACGCCGGAAGATCCGTATGGAGTCGCCAAGTATGCGGTCGAGCTAGATCTGGCGGCAGCTGCCCGTATGTTTGGCCTCACTTATACGATTTTCCGTCCGCACAATGTATATGGCGAAAGACAGAATCATGGTGATCCATACCGTAACGTACTGGGGATATTCATAAACAACATAATGCTTGGCAAACCAATGACCGTGTTCGGTGACGGGAAACAAACCCGCGCGTTCACGCATGTCGACGATGTCGCACCATATATCGCATCGGCTGTCGAGGTGGCCAAAGCCAGAAACGAAGTATTCAATATTGGCGCCGATAAGCCCTATACTGTGATCGAGCTCGCCGGCGAAATCGCCCGTGCGATGGGAGTCGAGGCGAATATCATACATTTGGATGCCAGGAAAGAAGTCGTACATGCGTTTTCCGATCATTCCAAAATCCGCAAAGCTTTCGGAATAAAAAAAACAGTCCCTTTGCGTGAAGGGATTGAGCGTATGGTTGCCTGGTCGAAAAAAGCGGGGCCACGGGAGACAAAGAAATTCGGACATATTGAAGTCGAAAAAAATATGCCACCGAGTTGGAGAAAGATGATTTAACTAATAGCACGGCTGTTCGGATACTCGTTGTGTTCGCACCTCAAGCCGCTTTATGTCGAAACGGCAGTGAGTTGCTCACAAACGAGCATTCCTCACAGCCGCTGAATATATAAATAGAAAGATGCGAGCGAAGATGCAACAGTATGAATAATCTTATTTCAATAATCGTCCTCAATCACAACGGCCGTCAATGGCTGGAAAAATGTATCCCCACAATCAAAAACCAAACCTATTCTCCTCTCGAAATAATCGTCACCGACAACGCCTCAACCGATGACTCGCATGCCTGGATCGAAAAAAATCACCCCGATGTCAAAATTCTCAAGCATAAAAAAAACTACGGCTACGCCAAAGCCAACAATCTCGGCGCCGAGGCGGCAAAAGGGGAATTTATTTTTTTCCTGAACAACGACACCGAGCTTCGGCCATATACGATCGAAAGACTGATGAATGCATGGGAGCCAAATTCGATAGTCAGCGGACACCAGCTTAGAGCCTGGGAGAAAGACGATGAAGGCAGCGCCGGAGCAGGTGCCGATATTTTCGGGTATCCGTACGTGGAAGATGACCCAAAGAAAACGCGAATATTTTACGCCGACGGGGCGATGATTTTCATAAAAAAAGAAGATTTCATGAAAATCGGCCAATTCGACCCGGAACTTTTCATATTCGAAGAAGATATCGATCTCAGCTGGCGGGCGCAGATGTTTGGCTACAAAATAATCTCCGCTTGGGATGCTTATCTTCTGCATTATGGCGGCTCTACAGTTCCCGGAAATATTAAAGGAAAAAAATACGTTTCCAGTTATTTCCGAAGGTATCTTAACGAAAAAAATATCGTACGAAATATCCTAAAAAACTACAGTTTGCCTTTTTGCGTGATCATTCTCACCTCACTCATTCTGTTACATCTTGCAGAAATAATCATATTGGGTGCCCTACTAAAATGGAATGCGGTACAATGTTATCTGAAAGCGTATCTTTGGAATTTGAAAAATCTAGGAAATACTTTGGAATTTAGAAAATTGGTACAAAGCAGACGCAAGGTTTCAGACTTGGAATTGATGAAAAAAATGTATTTTTCTTATTCGAAATTGAGGGCATTTAGAAAATTGGGTTTTCCGGAATTTCAGTAAAATGACGGATTATATAGATTCTTGTACTGCTTTGCAGTACTCAGAATGACAACGTCGATTTGAGCGAAGAAGTTCGTTTTTGAGCAATGCGGGGCACCCGATGGGTGGCCGCGCGAAAAAACGGACTTCGAGCGAAATAAAACAATATGAAAATTCTTATCACGGGCGGGGGAGGCTATATAGGTTCAATGCTTGTCGAACACATCCTCACCCATAAACCTTCCGCAGAAGTTGTCGTACTGGATTCATTTATCTACGAACCGCATTCGCTGGATTTCATAAAAAATCACCCGCGGCTGAAAATAATAAAGGGCGATATTACTTCTATAATAGACCTGGCAAAAGCACTCAAAGGCTGCGATACCGTTATTGCCCTGGCCGCGATAGTCGGCGACCCGGCCTGCGCGCTCAATCAGGACCAAACAATAGTAACCAACTACCATACCACCGATCTCTTGGTCGAACTTTGCAACTTCTATAAAATAAAGCGGCTGATATTCGCTTCTTCCTGCTCGGTTTATGGAGCGAGCGATCTGCTTTCCAATGAAGGATCAAAGCTTTACCCGCTTTCCCTTTACGCCCAGACAAGAGTAATGTCGGAAAAAATAATCATGAAAAAAGCGGGGCCCGATCTGACTTGGACGGTACTACGATTTTCTACTGTTTATGGCTGGTCGCACCGGATACGCTTTGATCTCGTCGTAAACTTTCTCACGGCTAAAGCTTTTTTTGAAAAAGAGGTCAGTATCATCGGCGGCGAACAATGGCGCCCGCTTGCGCATGTGGCCGATGTTGCGCGCGCAGTATCTATGGCCGCTTTTGCCGACAACAAATTGGTAGGAGGGGAAATTTTCAATATCGGCGGCGCTGGTCATAATTATCAGATAAAATTCATCGTCAATCCGATAAATAAATTTATCCCCGATCTACAAATTAAAATAAAGGAAATCGCGCCGCAGGACAGACGCAACTATAAAGTCGCCTTCGACAAAGTACGCACGCTTTTACATTTCACTCCGAAATTTACGCTGGAAAAAGGAGTGGGTGAGATCGTAAGCAACCTCAAAAAAACCAAACTCGATTTCGCCGACGAAAAATATTACAACGTCAAATATATTTATAAATCCATGAATGGCAATAAAAAACTATGACCATCAATTTTTCCGTCCCTTCGATTACTGCGGAGGAGATTCGTGAAGTAACATCAGTCTTAAAAAGCGGCTGGATCACGACCGGCATGAAAAACAAGGAACTTTGCGAAAAAATAAACGCCTATATTGGCTCCAAATATTGCATCCTCATGAACTCCTGCACAGCCGCACTTCATATAGCGCTTATTGCCGCGGGGATCAAACCAGGCGACGAGGTGATCACTTCACCACTTACTTTCGTCTCGACGGTAAACACCATAACATATCTGGGAGCCAAGCCGGTTTTTGTCGATATCAAACCCAACGACTTCATAATCGATGAAGATAAAATCGAAGAAAAAATCACCAAAAAAACAAAGGCGATATTGCCCGTGCATTATGCCGGCTTCAGCGCCAATCTGGATAAATTAAGAAAAATCTGTAAAAAATATAAACTGGAACTTATCGAGGATGCCGCACATGCTTTTGGCAGTAAATATATTGGAAATGATTCAGAATTTATCGGCCAAAACAGCCGTTTCTGCGCCTTCAGTTTTTACCCGACAAAAAATATAACAACGATCGAAGGGGGAGCCTTGGTAACAAACGACGAGGAAATTTACAAAAGATCCGCTAGTCTCGCCCTTCACGGTATAAGCCGCGACGCCTGGAAACGCTACACCAAAGGTGGAAGCTGGAGATACGATGTTACCGATATCGGATGGAAATATAATCTCACCGACATTGCCGCCGTGCTTGGCCTCGTCCAGCTAAAAAGAATCAAAGAAATGCAGACAAAAAGGGAAAAAATTTACCAGCTTTACAAAAAAGAGCTGGCAGGCGTTGAGAGCTTGGAGATCCTCGAAGGCAATTCGTACACCAATCCTTTCCGCCATATTTTCGTCGTAAAAATCACTTCGAAAAAATGCAGTCGTGATCGCTTTGTCGAGCTCATGAAGGAAAAAGACATAATCTGTAGCGTCCATTTCATACCCGTTTACCAATTTACAGCATATAAAAAACTTCTCAAACCCAATCCGAAAAATTACCCGCAGACCGAAAAAGCGTTTGAAGAATGTGTGTCTTTGCCTTTTGGAGCCGCCATGTCGACCAAAGAAGTTCAGACAGTTATCGAAACTATAAAAAAAATTCTAAAATGAAAAATATACAGCCCAAAAAAATCGTCCTCCTCGCCAACCACAACAATGGTTACGCCGTCGCCGAATATTTGCTCGGCCGGAAGGACGCTCAGATAGTTTTCATGGGGGTGCTCGAAGATCCGCCGGGTTACTGGTGGAAATCCGTCAAAAAGCTGGCTGCCGATGAAAAAATTTCCCATTATGTTTTTAAAAACAACAAAGAGCTATACCAAAAAATAAAAAATCTGGACATAGACTACATCATATCGGCAAGCTGGAGAAGTATCGTACCTAAAAACATTCTTCAACTGGCCAAACTGGGAGCCGTAAATATGCACAACAGCCTTCTGCCGATGTTCCGCGGCTCCTACGCCAACTCCTGGCCGTTATATTTCGGTGAAACGGAAGCGGGAGTTTCGCTGCATTATATGACCGAGAAATTCGATGATGGGGAAGTGATAGGGCAGGAAAAATTCAACATAGATCCGACAGACACCGCAAAGGAAGTCTGGGAAAAATGCAATAAAGCCTATATGAAAATGTTTGAATACTTGTGGCCTATAAACGACAAGTGGAAAGAAATGTCTAAAAAACAAAAAGGGCAGGCAAGCTTCTACTCGATAAAAGATTTCGAAAATCTGAATGAAATCGATACCGAAAAAAAAGTTAAAATAAAGGATTTCATAAATTTCTTAAGATCGCGCAGCTTCGAACCTTATTACCGGAATGCATTTTATACCGACAAAAAAACCGGCAAAAAAATATATATTTCAATCAACTTAAATGCCAAATAAAATGTTCGAAAAAGACTGGCTATTTTTTGAAAACACATCGCCGCACAGCACTCACGGAATTATACCGAATTTAATACCTCGCGGCTCCACCGTACTGGATGTAGGCTGCAATACCGGCGTTATGGGAGAGTTGCTCAATAAAAAAAAGTGCATAAGCGACGGAATCGATATAAATGAAAAAGCCATGGAAATGGCCAAAAAACACTATCGACATTTATATAAACGCGACCTGATGACAGGTAAACTCGAAGCCGGAAAAGAGAAATACGATGTAATTATTTTTGCCGATGTTCTTGAGCATTTGTCCAGACCCGACAATTTACTGAATGATACTCATAAATATCTCAAAAAAAACGGCGTCATAATCGTATCGCTGCCGAATGTCGCCCGATTCGAAGTGCGTCTGCATCTGCTCATGGGAAAATTCGAGTATACGGAAACCGGCTCACTTGACCGCGACCATCTGCGTTTTTTTACCCTAAAAACCGGCCGCGAACTTCTGGAAAATAACGGATTCACTATCTTAAAAACTATACCAACTGGCCTCGGCCATAAAATCGGGATTCTGCCCAAACTAACAGCGTATCAATTTATCTTTGTCGCCAAGAGCCGCTATGCGTAAAAAAATCATCCAGATTTTAGGCCACACTCTCAACAATGACGAAAAATTATATTACCACGTGTATGGCAACTGGGCGGCCCGACAGGCAAAAAGCAATTTGCTAGCCGCACCTCAGTACGACAACGAGGTTTGGTATGCGGTCCGCAATTTGCCGGAAGAAAAAAAATTGGAAAAAGATAAAATTATTTACAGACTCTTCCCGGCAAAAACGCTCTGGACACTGCTCGAATCTTATCACGGGATCAGCTCTTCGCCACAACTTTTCCGGGCCTTAGAAAAGGAAAACGACACGTCAACAATCATCCACATACAAGGAGAACGGGGAAGCTTCCTGCAAAAAATTCTGGCCGAACACAATAATTTCAAAATTGTCGTTCAGATGCATGGATACGGACAGGCGGAGTGGCTCGACTGGCTGGAACGGCTCTGGATCACCCCTCAGGAAAACAAGAATTTCCGTCATATCGCCCATATTTTCGTCCCCACACGTACAAGGCGAGACTACCTGCTGCATGTCCTGAAAATGGATCCGAAAGTCATTAGTTTTCAATATACGGGTGTAGATTTCGGACGATTTAAGCCGCAAGATAAAACACAAGCGCGTAAACAACTCAATTTGCCGGAAAACGCGTACGTCATGATATATGTTGGCGCGATGGTGAAGACAAAAGGCGTAGACAAAATCATTGCCGCTTACAAAAAACTGAAAGAGAAGTACGATCGACTTTATCTTGTCTTAATCGGAGCCAATAAAACGGATATTCTGTATGAGCAGGCAAAAACGGCTGCGGACCGCATGGTAGGCGTGGTCGACAATGCGGAAGTACCACTTTATTACAACGCTGCCGATGTGTATTGTTTTTACGGATCGCCGAAAACACGACGTTATGCGGGCTTAGGAGTAGCTCCTTCTGAGGCCATGGCCTGCAATCTAAACGTCATCTCGACCAATCTTATACATTTTCCGCCGGAGCTCGTCGATAAAATCGGTTATGTACCAAAGTCGTTTGCCGATTTCCAAAATAAAATCGAATGGTTTATAAATAACCCCGATTTCCGCTATAATCCGAGGGATATAGTCGAACCGCTTACCTCAAGCGTCTACACTACGAAAAATATGATTAGTGTTTATGACAGTCTGTTGAAATAATATGGGATTAATATCTCTAATCGTTATCGCGCTGACATCTATCATACCGATATGGCAAACATGGGGAAGGCTGAAAATCGGCGGTGATGTGATATTGCCACTTATACCGGAAAATCTATCGAATCTCGGTTACCAATGGATGGATACGGCAAACGGACTCTATGCCTCGAATGATTATTTTTACTGGATAAAATCTTTTTTACTGTTCAAGAAGCTCGGGCTGGATATTTATACTTCCGGGTTTATATACCAGTTTCTGATTTTCTTTCTTGCCGGTCTGGGAATATATTCACTCTTTAATCTTTTCAACACAAAAAGCCGCCTGTGGGGGCTAATTCCGGCAATTCTTTTTATCTATTCGCCGCACCTTCTCGACCACATGATATATTTTCAGGCAACCGCCTGCAGTATTTGGCTATTCTATATACTTTTCCGTTTTCTGAAATATAAATCGGTCCGCTGGTTCGACCCGATACTGATTGCAGGAATCGTACCTTTCATAGGCAATCTACCCAATCCGAAATATCATTTCCTTATATTTCTTACTTACGTAGTCACGATCGCACTCGCCCGACATAAAAATATAATCACTCATGAACAGCTGAAAAAATCCGCTCCATACGGTTTGGCTGTCGTTGCGCTGACGGCATTTATCTGGCTACCTTTCATATTTTTCGGAGTTAACTTCGCAAGCGACGATTCTCTACAAGTCCGGATTCGCCAAGGATACCAGAAGACAGGTGTCGCTATAGATTACGGCGGCACTTTTATAAGTAAAATGTTCACTCTCTTCCACACCCCCAACCTCAACCCCAACGACATTGAACTTATCCATAAACCACCTTTCTTTATCGCTTTTTATACGATCGCCGGTATAGTCCTGTGCGGTAGTTTGATTTTGCTGATGCATAAGAAAAATCATGTCAATCGTCCGGTACTGACGGTCATGTACACGCTAGCAATAATATTTTTATTTCTTTCCAAAAGCTCAAATCCGCCTTTCGGATACTTCTACGAACTCATGCTTACCTCGGCAAAAATCTTTGCATTCATGCGAACGACTGCCGGCCTGGTGATATATGCAGGCATTTTTTATGCACTGCTTTTTGGGTACGTGGTGCAGGCACTTTACTATAAAGTCAAATCTCCGGCCGTACCCACGACCGCTCTTGCGATAATACTCATCGCCGGGTTCCCGATACTTTCCGGCAAATATTTTCTCAATCAATCCACACTCAACCAATACATCGACAAAACCCAGCATGGGATACGTATTCCCGAAGGTTATATGGACTCGGCCAGATTTATGGCTCAATCGGATTTCGATGGCAAACTTAAAATACACCCGGGTGTTGCCGGATACCAAAACAATACCTGGGGATACTATGGTTTCAATATGTTCCCCTGGATGTTCAAACAGTCGGTAATTGGCGTCGACCCGGCCGACCCGGTTTGGTCACCCCGCAATATCACCAATTTCCGCTATATTCTGCACGACAAGACGCTTTTTCAGGATGGAGGGGCCAACAAATTCGACAATCAAAAAGATGCAATAAAAATATTCAACTCGCGCGAAGTAGACATTTACCGCGTAAAAGATGAAGATTACACACCCTACATAACCGTTCCCAAAGAAACCACTATTGCCAATGTCATCCCGAAAAATTACTTCGATACCTACTCGCCACGGGATATGGCGATTTACCTCTTAAACCAGCCCGTCGAAAAACTGAACGGTTTGCCGGAAAAAATTACGGATTTTCCGGTCATCGAGTATCGTAAAATAAACCCCACCAAATACCGCATACGCATCCATGGTGCGAAGGGCATTTTTCCGCTAATTTTTCAGGATGCTTATCATCTGGGTTGGAAACTATATATGAACGACAACCCTGATATTAGAAAAGGGGAGCTGCCGCTTAATTATCATCCTTCCGGACTGGATGCGGCAAATGCACCATCCGGAGCCGAGATCGCAAAGGCCACGGAGACAGGCGAGCTGACAAACCTCACCAAAGACAAAAAAGAGTTCGTCTCCAAAAAATTCTGGACGACATATCAGAATAATTATTTGCCTTATGGAAACATATTGGAAACCTGGGGTAAGAAAACCGTCGACGAAAACAAACATCTCAAGGTAAACGCCTTTGCCAACAGCTGGACAATAGATGTCGATGAAATCTGCAAAAACCAATCCGTTTGCCGGAATTCAAAGAGCGGGGGAGAAGACTTCGAATTGATAGCGGAATTCTTCCCGCAACAGATCGAATATATCGCGATCACGATTTCGCTTTCGGGCTTATTTATTTATTTGTTGTTTTTAATCCGCAAGAATAAAAATGGTAATTCATAAATATAAAAATTGGTCCGTACGAAAACGCTTGGCTGTTCTTGCGGTTTTGTGCCTGATTTATTTTTTGTCAGGAATGGTTATATCAAAAATATTTCCGCCAACTCCAACAGTCAGAACCGCAGTCGAACCGGCGCGACGAGCGCGATTTTATCTTTACCCGCCGGCACCGGAAGATTACCACCCAAGCTCGCTGGAATCGTATATACCCTTCATACGTATGACTCCCGATTCACCTTTTTACATCGTGTCTTATTTTTATGAAGAACGGGATAAAAACCTACAAACATATCCGCTGCTTTTTCTCGCCGAAAAGCGTATAAGGGAAGTCGAGCAATGGAAAGACAATCTCAAAACATTGAATTCTCCGGAAGCGACCGATGCGGCAAAACTTCTCCACTGGTGGGAAAAAACACGACCAAAGCTCGATAATCTAAAATATTTGGAATCTTTAGGAAGTTATGAATCGGAAACTGCAAGATACGGAGCGACCCTCCTCGAAAGGAAAAATGAAATAGAAAAAATCACCGACGAGTCGGAGCAGATTATGGAATATGGCAACTTAAGAAATTTTATAAAAAACGGCTATCCGCGCATACACGAAGCCATAAAATCTTCCAGATACGACAATGGAACAAAAAAATATTTGGATGACATGTTTTACAACATGCAAGCATATCTCATAAAAACGATACGGTCGGAATATGGAGAATACAGCCCTTCCAGATTACGATATTCACTGGAAAAAATATTGGCTGGCGGTCAATATGGAAAATATAAAATTACAATCGAATGGCCCGAAGGAGCCGCCGACCTATCCAACAAATCGGCGATCTCGATAAGAGGTGAGGGCGTCGTTGAAGGAAATATTTTGACAATCGGACCGAAATCGGAAGCGGTAATACTTGCCATACCCGATCTTAATATGCTGCAACCGGGCGTTTGCGGTGAATCACAATACATAATCAAATATCCTCAATTTGACAAGTATCTCCTCACGATACCCCACCAATCGGAGCATAAAGTAATATATACACTCAAAGAGGCGGAAGCCGTAAACACGGATAATATTTTCGAGCGCGAAATCGGAAAAGAAGGCATGCTTGACCCTGGCTTCTACACCATCGGTCTGCCGCAAGACAAGCCCGAAGCTCTCTACTTATTCGAAACCCGCAATAATCCCGACGAGCCATGTGACACCGCGACTGTTTCTGCTCGACTCGAGCCCGTCATAGAACCGATTATCACACTTGACAAGATCTCCTCGGTAAACAACCACACCTCCACACAACCCGATACATACGGAGTACTGGCAGGAAGAATCCTTGCGGTTATGAAGTTTGCGATAGTCTTATATATATTTATATTGATCCCGTCCATTTTACGTCTTATCGACATCTACCTCAACAACCCGCCACATTTTGTTCTAAGGATGCGGGCTTTTTACGCACTTGTGTTCGTTTGTGGAGCGATGATCGATATATTCCGCATAGCCAAATCGAGCGAAATGATAATTTTGATCCTTTATTTGTGCTACATGCTGACAGTCGCCTCGTACCGGTTGGGGATTGCCCGGCAGCTCTATATAGCAATCTCGTTATTTGCGATGGTACCTTTCGCTTATATTTTGGATAAAACGGTCGTCGCCGACAAACTCGGGGTCTGGTCGTTTCTTATTTTACTGACTGCTTTTGTACAGATATATTTCGACAAAGATCCAGACCATAAAGACGAATTTCTCAAAAACTTTAAAAAGGACATCAAACAGGCTCTGAGCTTCAGGAGATTGGACCGGCTAATTAATAATATTGTCAGATCTATCCGTACTCATATTGTCCACTACTACGGTAAAAAGCAAAAAGGTGCAGCCGGATGGGTAAATTATGCCTGGAAGTCGTTGTTACTATCTTTTGCATTGACCTGCGGAATTTATCTCTTGTATTCAAGCTATGTTTTTATCGATATAAAAGTAGAAGAATACAAAGCGCAAAAACTACTTATGAAAAGAACACCCAAAGTAAATTATTATGGGCCGTCGGTTGTATATAGGGGAACTAAAGTCGTTATAAAAGGCGGGGAATTCGACTGGAAACAATACAATAGCGTCAAACTCATGAGTAAGTATGGAGAAGTAAACACCGATTTCTGGAGCGACTCAAAAATAATATTCACTGTGCCCTTCGACTGGAAAGCAGGGGAAATATATCTGACGATAGAAAAACCGATGCGCTGGTTGGGCGGATGGTATATTATAAAAAGCGATCCTATAAAAATCCGGCTGCTGAAAATTACCGACTCGTTTACCAAAGACGACGAACTGTATTATAAACAATTCGATAATCTGGATAAAGAAACCCGTCAGCTCAACGGTTATTGATATAGAATATTACTATGAAAAAACATTGGCCGGCAGTATCTCTTTCTGTTTTACTCTTCCTTTTTGGCTTCGTTTATCGCTATTACGGGCTTAAAGCCAACACTCCATTTTGGGTCGATGAATTCGCAACTGCCGATCAGGCGAAACTATTTGTAAAATACGGATTCTCACTGTTCACCAGCCATTCATTCTACGTAGAGCATCATAATTTGACAACGCATTTGCTTACCGCTCTATCTTTCAAGATATTCGGTATGCAGGAATGGGCCGCCAGGCTGCCATTTGCGATAATCGGCGCCGGCGTCGGGGTACTATTGTATCACCTCGGTAAACGGCTTTTCGGGAAGACTACCGGTTTCCTGGCAACAATACTTTATGCGACCTCTTATTTTTCCATAACGTGGGCTCGGCAGGCACGTGGCTATGTACTGCTACAGGCTTGTATAATCGCAACGCTCATTTTAGTTGAACAGGTAGCGAAAAATAAAAAAAGCCGCAAACTAGATTCGGTACTGCTGGCACTCACCGTGATCGTGGGCATAATAACACATTCGATGTATTATTTGTTTCTCGCCGTACTCGCGTTAGTTTACTTAAAAACAAATAAAGATTCGGTCAAACTCATTACCCGGCCCCTGTTTATACTGACTCTAATCTTAGTGATTGTCTTATCCGCGCTTCTCAAGGTACCGACGGCATTATTGGCATTTACTTCGGGAGAATTGTGGGCCAACAATCTTTGGTATTACCACTCGTTTCTGTGGCGAGAATACGGGCTGATAACTTTTCTTGCGATTATAGGCTGGGTAATGGCATTCCGGCTTAAAAGTACAACTATAAAAACGATAATTCTATATTCGGTCGCTCATCTGTTGTTTCTTTTTTTTCTTTTCGCTCCATATGTGAGCCGATATCTTTTGCCTATCATGCCATTTTTATATATGGGTATGGCCTATGCGATTGTCCGGATCGCCGGCATGATCTCCGGTTATGGCGGTGACGGCTTCGCAAAGACAGTCCGCAATGCGACCGCTTTTTTGATAGTGTTGTTGATTGTGGCCAACGGCAACCTATTTACCATAAAACCGAAACGTTTTTACTCGGTAAATCATATATTCCGTGAAATAGCCCTAATCGACTATAACCAGGTTTACGACATAGTCAAAAATGCGGCCGCCAAAAACAACGAAAAACCTGCCGTCATCGATACCTGGCCGGCACGGGCAAACTGGTATCTGGGCCGCGACTATGGAAATACTTATATGGTCAAATGGAACGATAACGGTAAAACCAACGGGATCTCAAGGACTACCGAATTCTATATCAATTCCAATGGAGAAAAAATACTCAAAGGAAGTAATGAAAAACTCATACTCGACATTGGGGATCTGAAAAAAATAACGGGGAAGTATAAGCATGGTTTTATGTTTATCGATGATGCAACATTACCCAAAGATATCATCGATTATGCCGAAAAAAATATGAAAAAAGAGATATATCTCGATCATTATACTCTCGATGACAACCCGTACTCGATATGGCCGGCAACTCTGTATAGTTGGTGATTCATATTTTATATAATGTTTCTATGCTGCGTTCTTTGTTCAAACATAGCGGTGTTTATTTCCTCGGCCTCATGGGGAACAAGATAATCAATGTTCTCATGTGGATCATACTTGCCCGATTGTTCGAACCCGAATTCGTCGGGCTGATAATTTTGTTCCTTACTGTCGGGGAAATTACTACTTTCATTGCCGATTTCGGACTGAACCAGTGGTACATGAAAATGGCAACAGAATCAGATCGGGACGAAAAATTTTTACAGTCACTGTCGGCACGTGCTTTTACATTGTTATTGTCGATCTCGATACTTTCCGTTTTCCTTTTCACCCTGAAGATGTTTTCAACGACGGTTACGGTTGTTTTATTAATATCACTAATACCTAAAGCGATAGTCTCTTTACTCGACGGTTACTTTCTCGAAAGAAAACAGAGCCTGCAAATCGCAATAAAAAATACGGTAACTACACTGCTATTTCTTTCCGGATTCCTAATAACCGGACAGGCGATGACTATGGATAGTACGGCCATCTTGTACGTTTGTGCACTTGTATTTACTGTGGTTGTATTTTTTCCTTGGAGGGTATTGCAAAAATTCCGGATGGACAGTCTTACCTCGATCCAGACCACTCTCAAAAATTCTTCCTCGTATGCCATGCTCATACTTTCATCATATCTATACGCTCGTGGCGATTCGTTGCTTGTCGGTTACTTGGCCGGGTCGGCGGCACTCGGCGCATACGGGATGGCCTACCGATATTTGGAAGGGTTGAGCTTGTTTCCGACGGCGATCGTACAAAATTTATTTCCTGTCTCGGCGAAGAAGGGAACTGTCGGCAGACTACAATTGAAACAAATCACTGTTATCATGGCATTTCTCGGTACTCTTTCCTCAGTGTTTATATACTTATTGGCGGAACCGCTGGTATTTTTTATACTCGGTAATAAATATTCGAGCGCCGTACCCATACTCCAGATATTTAGTCTAGTCCTGATACTCTTTTTCGTTAACGCTCCTCTAAGTGCGATCGTGCAGAGTTCGGAGATGGTGAAAAAATTCTTACCCTTCGGCATCTTCAACACTGCTCTGAATTTGGTCTTGAACCTGATGACGATTCCGCTTTTTGGCGCCGAGGGGGCAGCATGGGTCATGGCTACAACCGAATTCACCGGCCTTCTTATAAATTTGTATTTTATCGCCAAGCTTTACCCGCCGAAAAACAAGTACTTGCGCCAGCTCGTCGGCTTCATGGCGGTAGACGAAGATAAAATCAAATACGAAGTGGAAGGCAGCGGCTATTCGATAATCATCGTTCATTGGAATACTCCGACGATTCTGCGGAAACAGCTGGAAATCTTAAGCGGAATCACAAACTCGGAAATAACCGTTGTCGACAACGCCTCAAGTGAAAACATCGCCTGGATCCGTAATTATTTTCCGAATGTCAGACTGATCGTCAACAAATTCAACCGCGGATTCGCCGCCGCCTGCAATCAGGGCGCAGCCGTATCGACCCGTGAATGGCTGCTTTTCCTCAATCCCGATGTACGTATCGATAAAGACGAGATCGAAAGTCTTATCCGCTACGCCAAAGAAAAAAAACTGGACGCCTGTTCTCCGACGCCGGAATCGGACGACTATAAAAAACCGGTGCCGTCTTGGTGGACCTTGCTTATCGAATTCACGCCACTAAAACGCATCTTATGGAATAAAATTCAGTCCATTGTCGACTATCACACTCTAACCGGCGGCTGCGTACTGATCCACTCCAAAGTATTCCGTTATTTGGGCGGCTGGGATGAACGCTATTTCCTCTGGTTTGAAGACAGCGATCTTACAAAGAGGCTTCTTAATAACGACTACCGCATCGGCTGGGCGCCATTTTTCGTGAACCACATCGGCGGCGTCTCTTTTGCCGACCTTGGAATACAAGAAAAACGTGACTTATTTTTTCACGCCATGCGGGTTTATGCCCATACTCACTTCGGCTTTTTCGGCCGGTATATTGTCGATAAAATGACCCAAAGATACAGCAAAAGAAAAACGCTGCGGAAACTACACCGGGGAGTGAGTATCGTCGTCCCCAATATGCTGCCGGAACTTTTGGCGACGTTTTTCGAAAGTAATAGCGAGCCGCTTAAAAATACCGAAGAGCTCATCGTGGTAACGAGCAGCATAACACCGGACAAAATATGGGACTGGCGGAATAAATACCCCGATGTCCGTTTCATCCCGATTACGGAAAATCATGGCTTCGCGTCGACAGTAAACATCGGAATGAGAGCGGCCACCGGCTCCTGGATAGGCACGATAAATGACGATTGTATTGCCCACGGGAATTGGATCGAGGAGTGTCTGAAAAATGACTCGATGAAAGTAGGCGGCATAAACCCGGTTGTATTCCGTACCGACAGATCGGTGGAGTCGGCGGGAGTAAAAGTACTACCCAAAGGAAAAGCCCTGCCGCAAACACATGTCCCCAAATATCCTGTACGCGTCGATGCATTAAATGCCGCGGCCGTACTATACAAAAATGAAACGCTAAACGAAGTTGGGTTGTTTGATGAAAAGTTCGGTTCTTACCTGGAGGACATCGATCTTTCCATACGGATGAAACGCCGCGGATGGGAAAGTATTGTTTCACCGCGTGCAACCGTCATGCACAAAGGCCATTCAACCTCCACATCTGCGCTCGGCGGCATGAAAGCTTTTTACGATTTCCGCAACTGGATATTTTTGATCTGCAAAAACTGGACATTTGAAGAAAAATTGCGCTTTGCTCCGGAGATAATAATAGAGCGGCTGCGGAATTTGTCGGGAGTGATAAAGTCTTCCTGAATTAGTTCCTCTCTGTGGTCGAGTTCACAGAGAGGAAAATGACTATTCTTCTTTCCGCGTCCAGGTATCTTTAGTCATGATATCATAACCCAAAAACTTACCGAGCTCCAAGACGCCGGTA
>CAYMOO010000017.1:0-15935 GCA_964392185.1 uncultured Gammaproteobacteria bacterium | reverse complement strand
AATGGAAGACAGATTAGTGGCTCCGAAAATTTGTTTTTGCGCTGTGGTCAGAGGGACGTAGACGACATCGTCGGGATTGTTGAAGCCGGATCCGCCCTTAGCAACGGTAACACCGATTACACGGAGCGTCTGACCACTGATCCTGATAGTCTGACCGATCGGGTTTTCGGTATCGGGAAATAAATCGGAGGCAGCGGTCGGACCGAGAACGGCGACCCGATTCATCGTATTCACATCACGGAGAGAAATAAAGGCGCCCGATGATATTTGGATTTTTCTGATTTCTGCATATGCCGGATATACTCCGGTGACTGTCGTGTTTGTGTTATTCTTGCCAGCTATTACCTGCGCTCTTCCTGTATATTCCGCCGACACGTTGGCAACATTCGAAGATAGTCTAGATTTTATCGCGTTGGCGTCCGCTAGAGTAAGAGTGGTTTCCGAACCGGCGGCCATTCGGATACCGCCATTTTCTTGTCCGCCGGGGATTACTGTGAGTAAATTTGATCCCAACGACTGGATCTGTGTTTCGATAGCTTTCTGGCTGCCTTGGCCGAGAGACACGAGAGCGATAACGCTACCGATGCCGATAATAATACCCAGAATAGCAAGACCAGTACGCATTTTATTGAGTGTTAGAGTCTGGGCGCTTTCAATTATTAGTTCGAGTATTTCCATATTTCTATTATTTGTTCAATTTATCTTCAACTATCTTTCCGTCACGAATAAGAATAACTCGTTTGGCATTGGCCGCGATATCGGGTTCATGTGTAATCATGACGATCGTATGTCCTTCTTCATTCAGTTTTTTGAAAATCTGCATGATCTCGTTGGCCTGATTTGACGCTATATTACCCGTCGGTTCGTCGGCAAGGAGGATCGCCGGGTTCATGACAAGTCCGCGCGCTATTGCAACGCGTTGTTGTTGACCCCCTGACAGTTGGTTTGAGGTATGATCCATACGGTTTTCTAAGCCTACCATTCTTAGGTATTTTTTGGCCGATTCGGTACGTTCTTTTTTTGGAATTCCCGCATACATCATTGGCAACATTACATTTTTGAGAGCGCTCGTGCGGGGAAGCAGATTGAAGGCCTGGAAGATAAATCCGATTTTACGGTTACGGATCTGTGCCAGATCGTCCTCTTTGAGATTGGAGATATCCTGACCATCCAAAACATAACTACCGTTTGTGGGTTTATCTAAGGCGCCCAGTATGTGCATAAGGGTCGATTTTCCCGATCCGGAAGGCCCCATTATGGCGACGTATTCACCTTTTTTGATCTCGAAGGAAACATCATCAAGAGCTTTTGTTTCGATGCTGCCGGTTTTGTATATTTTTGAAACATGTGATATGGTGATCATATTATTAAGTATCAGTTGCGGCGTGTTCCACCGGTTGCCGTACCTCCGGTCCGTATTCTGGTATTGCCGAACGGACTAAAAGGCGACTGCGAACTGGACGACTGACTTGAGTTGGTTGTGGCCGTTTGTGTTACTCCGGTCACTACGGTCTCGCCTTCGGAAAGTCCGGAGATTATTTCCGTTTCCGTGTCGGAGCTGATGCCCGTTTCTACGCTTACATTGGTCGGCTGGCCGTTTTTTATCACCCGCACATAGGTACCGTTTTCGTTTTCTTGCACCGCGGTCTGTGCTACTTTAAGAACATTGTTTTTTGTTTGGGTAATTATGGTCGCATTTACCGCCATGTTTGGTAGTAGATAGTTGGCTTCGGTATCGAGTTTTATGATCACCGGATAATTCGTAACACCGGAACTGACAGTGCCGATTTTATTTATGCTTACTATTTGTCCGGTAAAAGTTTTGTTGGGAAAGGCATCGCTTGTCAGAGTTACCGCATTACCGAGTGATATTTTGGGAATGTCTATTTCGGTGAGATTTACCTTTACTGTCGGAGATGCTTTGGTGATGATGGATGCGACATCCGCGGTTGTTGTTGTCGTTGAGGAGCTATTAGATTGTTGTGAAATTATCGATCCTTCCTGAAGAGTGAGACCGGTTATGGTGCCCGATATTGGAGCGTATATTATTTTGGACGATTGTTGGTAAGATATCCAGCTGGCGCCCAGGGAGATCTGTGCCTGATTTACTACGTTTTGTTGGTTTTTATATTTGGCTTCGCTTGCGAGCCAATCGTCTTGGGAAATATTAAACTCGGGCAAGGTGCGATTGTTGGTGTTTGGGGTGCCGTCGCCGTTTTGGTATTTCGAGGTTGTTGCTAATGTATAAAATTTATCCCAATTGGTGAACATATCGGATTGGGAAGAGTAGAGGTTGGCTCTTGCGGAATCGAGGGCGTTTTTCGCCGATTGATAAGACGCCAGAGCCTGTGATTCTCTTTGTTTGCCGACCATGTCGAGTTCGAGTTCGGCTATTTTATCGCCCTGTTTCACGGTCTCTCCATCCTTTACATAGACTTTGTTTACTACACCCGATGCCGAAGTGCTTACACTGGCACTATTTACGGAGGTAATAGAGCCGGAAGCTGAAACGGAGACTGTCACTGTGCCGCGGGTGACTTTATCGGTTTGATATTCGGTTTTGGAAGAATTGGTTTGACTGGATTTGGTGTACGCGAACCAACCGATTGCGCCTACCACCAAAAGCAGTAGTAACTTTTTAAAAAGAGACATGTTTTTAATCCGCTGCCACAGGTTGGAAATCATAGACATATAGAAAATATTATAGAACTAACTGCTGTATTTTGGCTGAAATCATTGGGGGATTCTGACGGTAAAATCTGAACCTTTGCCCAATTTACTTTTAACATTTATGGTTCCTTTGTGTATCTCTACCATTTTTTTTGCTATAGATAGTCCGAGTCCGTAGCCTTTGATAGTCTCTTTGCAGCGAGCTTCATCAGCCTGATAGAATCGTTTAAATACATGAGGAATATCTTTTTCGGCGATACCCATACCCTCATCGGTTACAGATATTTGAAAATATTTGTCCGTTTTCTCCGATCGAACGGTAATAGTTGTTTTTTCGGATGAGTATTTTATGGCGTTATCGAGCAAAATGACAATTACAGTCACGAGGTTGTCCGGATCGGCGGTAATTTGACCATTAACATCACCTTCAACCTTTATATGCATGTGTTTTTTTTCCGCCTGAGGTTTTATACGATGTATGGCTTTGTTAATTATTGGTTCGATTTCGGTTGAACGGAACGAGATTTTTTCGTCCGGATTTTGGTATTGAGCCAACTGGAGCAATGAATCGGCCAGAGATTGGAGTTTGTCTACCTCCTCTATACTTTCTTTCACCAAGCCATGTGCTTCACCAAGTGTCGGTTTTTTGTCTCTTAAGAAAACTTCCATCGCAGTTTTAAGGGAGGTGAGTGGAGTCCTTAGTTCGTGTGATGCATCAGATACGAATTGATTCTGGTCTTCCATCATTTTTTGTATCGGCTTTAGGGTTTGTCCGGCCAGCATATAGCCAAATCCACCCGCTGTTATCAGTATGCCGCCGTTGACGAAAATAAGAATCATGATAATGCGGTGACGGATATCTTCGGTCAGCTCCGGATCGGGGGCGATATTTAGCTGCGTTACTCTTCTTTGGATTCTCATCCGGTGTAATTGTTCGAAGCGGTCGAGTTCGCGGCTGACCATTCCGTAAATAACGATACTGAACATGCAACTGATGATCATTATGGCAATCAGATACCAAGCGGTTAGTTTTATCCGAGCCGAATGAAACATTTATTTTTGTACGCCGAATTTATATCCGAACCCCCTCACAGTCTGAATAAGGCTATTTTTGTCAGAAAAAGGAGCGTCTATTTTATTGCGCAAATTCCTGATATAGACTTCGACGGTGTTGGGTAGGACGTCGGCATCATAATTCCACACATGGTCGATTATCTGGTTTTTATTGACTATTTGGTTTTCATGACTCATAAGATATTCGAGGAGAGCAAACTCTTTGCTCGAAAGATATATACTATCACCCGATCGAGAGACTTCGAAAGTGCCTGGGTTCAACATCAAATCATCAACCCGCAAGATGGTCTGTTTGGAGTTTTTTGGTCTTCTCGAAAGAGCTCTGATGCGTGCTAGAAGTTCCTCGAAAGAAAAAGGTTTTATCAGGTAGTCGTCGGCACCGGAGTCGAGGCCTTCCACCCGGTCGCGGATATGTGTTTTTGCCGTTAGCATGAGGATAGGAAAATGTTTGCCTTCTTTTCGCAGTTTTTGGCAGATTGTCACTCCGTCCATCCCCGGAAGCATGCGGTCTAGTACCATAAGATCGTAATCTTCTGTTAGAGCCATATCGTAAGCCTCATTTCCATCATATACCACATCGACAGCATGTCTTTCTTGCTCCAACCCCTTTTTTATGGTATTGGCTATTCGATGTTCGTCCTCGACGACTAGAATTCTCATGTTTTTATTATACTGACGATCCTGAATCTTTGCTGAAGAGGTATATAATATATAATTATGTTATTGGATATATTTTTTCCTCGTTCCTGCCTGAATTGTGGTTTAATTGGAAGTTATATTTGTCTCCGATGCGAAGGAAAGTGTCGTTATATCGCTAAACCAAGATGTATGGTTTGTAACTACTCGAGTAAATTGGGTTTCATACATGAAAAATGTGGGGATAAAAGTATCGAGAATTGTTTAAGTATTTTTGAATATTCGCAGGCATTTAAAAAAATCATAAGAAGTATTAAGTACAGGGGAGTTTATGACGCTTTTTCCGAGTTATTTTTAATGATCGATCAACCGGCGATGTATAAGTTTTATGATTTCAAAAAAGTTATTCCCGAAGCCGTGATTCAACCCATTCCACTCCATCCTAAGAGATTGGCGGAGCGCGGATTCAATCAATCTTATCGGATAGCAAAATTTTTCTCCAGTTTGTTAAATTATCCCATCATCGATTTACTATATAGACATAAGCAGACTGCACCCCAGGCGAATATATCTGAAAGATCGCTGCGTAGCAAGAACATAAAAGGAGCATTTGCGGTACGCGATTTTAATCAGGTCCCAAGTAAAGTGATTCTGGTTGATGACGTTGTGACTACCGGGTACACGGTGAGGGAAGCGGCACTCGCTCTTAAGCGCCGAGGAGTCGCTTCGGTATATGTTTTTTCTTTGGCAAAAGGTTGAAATGCAGTTGCGTTTTTTATGCTATAGGTTTATAATTTATCAGGTCCTTCTATACTTTTTAATTATTAAAACTAACCTATATTATGGATAACATGAACAAAATAATTTCTTTCGTTCTCGGACTTGTTGTAGTCGCTATTTTTTTGGTAATAATAAGCGGAAGATTGCAGATTGGTAAAAGATTTCTCTCGGCCTCTCGGGGTGCGGGTACGACTGGCACGCCAGCGCAGAGCGCGGAATCCATTACGGTAACTGAGAAAGTTTCGACTACCGTTACACCGACAGAAAAAGCCGCTGCAAAAGGTAATGTCGCGAATAAAAAAACATCAGATAATGCTTCCAATATTCCAAATACCGGTCCGGAGACAACATTTATGCTTCTTCTGGTCGTGGCCGGTTTTTCTGGCTACGGTCTGTGGAAGCTTTCCGAAGTGTAAGATTAGCCAAATCCGGGTATCTTCAGAACCCCGTTGGCGAGTAAGTTGATGACAAATACCGATGTCAGGGTGAATATCAAGCCAATTATCGACCCATAAACCGTGCGTTTTCCTTGGTTCAACTGTTCATAATCTCCTCTTGAAGTGAGTATGAGGAAAGCGCCATACATAAGATAAAGAAAAGCGATACCTCCGGCGAGGGAGAACATCATATTTAATATTGGAGTGACCACTCCGGCGGCGGCCCCTGCTTTTGTAAAGTCGCCTACATTTGTAGTCAGACATCCAACCGCGGTATAATAATGACCAGGCTGGATGGTCGGGGGAATATTTATAGGTAAACCATTAGCATCTGCCGTTTCCGGAATTTCTAGCGATTTTCTAGTGTCGAATTGGTAACTAGTGAGAGCCGGATACAAACAATTACGGCACTGATCCCAGTTGCCGGGTTTTGCTCCTAATTCTGGTAGATTTGCACCAATACTTGGAGTAACGCAGAATCCGCACTGGTCACAACTTGCATAACGTACGGCATAAGCTTTATCTTGCGAACCTCTCAGAAAAAAAATAAAACCAACAGCCAATATAAGAAGAAAGATTTTTTTCATACTAACTTAGTATAGCAAATCGGCATTATCAAGTGAACAATTGTCTATAATAATAAAATGCGTAAGGTTTTTGTGCTTATATCATTTTTTTTCGTCGCTTGTATTTTTCTGGCTATCACTTCTGCGGCCGATGAATACGACGACATAACCAAACAGCTGGGTGATCTCAACCGTGCCCTCAATTCTTCCAAGGCAGCAACGAAAACAAACGAGAAACAAAACGACAGTCTGAAAAAACAGTTGGAGAGTATAAAATCTAGAGTGAGTTTGTTGGCGGAGGAGATTGTTGCAAAAGAGAAGGAGGTCGAGGAGGGAGAAAAAAACCTCAGTCATCAAAAGGAATTATTGGACGAACGCACGGTTTCACATTATAAAAATATCGGCAGCGACGGATTTTCGCTCCTGGATTTTCTTATCGCAGAAAATCTGTCTAATTTTTTACAGAATCTGCACTATCAAGAAACTTTACTTGACGAAGACCAGAAGGAGATAGTGAAAATCGTGTTGAAAATCAAAGATTTGGAAGATAAAAAGGTAAAGCTCGTTGCCGAAAAAGATAAACTATCGAAGATAAAGACCGAGGTCGACCGGCAGTCGCAGTTTTTGGCAAAAGAGATAGAGAAGTCAAAGGCTTATGAAGGGGAGCTACAAAAAAAGATCGCTTCTCTTACTGCCAGACAACAGCAGATATTGGCGCAGAAGCTGGCCAACCTCAATATTCACCGTTCCGCAGGCGCCGCAATGGGTGGTTGTACTGACGACCGCGATAAAGATCCCGGATTCTCACCGCGCTTTGCCTTTTTTACTTTTGGAGTGCCTAATCGTGTGGGAATGAGCCAATGGGGTGCCTATGGTCGGTCTAAAGCCGGTCAGGATTATAAGACGATACTCAACGCTTATTACAATAATGTCAGACTGGAGTGTCGTAATTTTCCCGGTAACAATATAAAGGTTAAGGGTTATGGTGATGTCAATATCAAAAATTATTTAAAAGGTCTGGGCGAGATGTTTTCCGCCTGGGGCGATAACGGTGGGTTTGAGGCTTTCAAGGCTCAGGTTGTTGCTGCTGCTTCATATGCTTTTACATACACCGATGGAGGTAACAAAGAGATTTGCACTTCGGAAAGTTGCCAGGTTTATTTGGGTAATAATAAGGGCGGAGCTTGGGACCGTTCGGTGGACGATGTGAACTCTTCCTGCGGCGACGGAGTGCAGGTATTGGTTTCCAATGATACGAATGAGGTTGTAACTGCTTGGTACTCCTCGACTTTCGGTGGGTATTCCAAGACCTCGGGGGAAGTTTGGGGTAGCAGCAACAAGCCTTGGACTAAAAGGATGAGAGATGCTTCCGGAGATGTTTCGAGTTTTTCAGATTTGCAAAGCAAAGCATATGATCATGAATCTCCTTGGTTTTACTGTGATTGGGGCTCGCGTGCTCAGTACAATAAAACGGCGTGGCTTAAGCCGGAAGAGTTGGCCGATATAGTCAATGTACTGCTGCTTGCAAAATCGGACATCTCAACCCAAAACCATCTCGCCCAACCGGATAAACCAAATCCGGACGGAGTGGAAAAGGGGGATGCCGAGAAAGTAAAATCGGAGCTGCGCGGAAGAGGAGGTAATCCGTTAAATTCGGTATCTTCGGTGAATATAAATTGGGATCAGGGGTCTGGTTTTACCCAATCTGTTTCTATATCGGGAGACGGAGGCACTTATACATTCGATGGCGCTGAATTTAAGAATTTTTTTAATTTGAGAGCACCGGCTTCTATACAGATAGTAGGACCGCTTTACAACGTAGAGAAGCGTTGAGATGGGGCTTTACAAATGATTCTATTGATAATATAACTATTTCACATGAAGATGTGAAAAGTATAACCGTCCGTACGCCCCGTTTGCATAAAAAAAGTTGCAAACCGGGCTACGTTCGGTATAGAATTAGATATATGAATATAGATGTCATTGCGATTTTTACAATAAAATGCGTCATTGGGATAATCGAGTCATTCATGGGTATTCGGTTTTTTCTCAAGATTCTCGGCGCAAATCAGCAGGCGCCCTTCGTTCAATGGGTGTATGTTACGAGCGATTCTTTCCTCGATCCTTTCCGCGGTATGTTTCCTACATTGTCTTTTGGACAATATTTCGTTATCGAGTTGAGTACGCTTTTTGCGATGATTGTCTATGCCCTATTTGGTTTTTTCGCTATCAGGTTGGTAGATTTCGCTTACAAACATATAGTTGAAAACCTCACCGGTTCGCCGACACCACCGCCTTCGGAACACGAGAACCACGAACGGCAAGCCAAGAAGCAGATTTCCGAGTAATCCTATTTTACAGTTGGGCCAAGACCAGGTATAATTAAATTGTTTATTCTTTTGATAAGACCATGACCATAGAAGAAGTATTTAAACAGGGCGATCTTAGTGTTTATAAAAATAAAGAAAACATCCTCAAACCGGACGACACACCGAAAGATATTTTCTATATAGAATCTGGACATGTAAGATTGTATTCTTTTACAGAATGGGGTGATGAAAAACTTCATCTTATATTTAAGAAGGGGGAGTTCTTTCCAACTTTCTGGACGTTTGATGGTAAGCCGCTCACCAAATATTACGAAGCGATGGGCGAAGTTCGTGTACGCAAAATTGATAAAAATCTATTCTTGCAAAAACTTGGTGATAACCCTGATTTACTAAAGAGCGTATTCCAAAAGGTTATAAGCGTGATGGAGGTTTATAGCGACCGTATAGATAATTTGGAATTCACCAAGGCCTATGCGCGGGTGATTTCGAGAATTCTTTCGTTAGCCAAAAGATTTGGAGAAAAAGAAGGGAAAAAAGTTGTGATATCGGTGCCTTTGACGCACGCCGACATCGCCCTTTCCATCGCAATTACCCGTGAGACTGCGAGCCGCGAATGCAAGAAGCTGGAAGAAGAGGGATTGATCAAATACGAACACCGCAAGATAGTAGTAAACGACATCAAAAAACTCGAGGAAGAACTGGCTAACCACTATATGGCCTAATCCGTTTATTTGAATTTCGACACGATAGACTTCACGAATTTTTTTGTATTTTCCGTCACTTCGATCATGACGATGCCTCGATCGGCAAGTCCATAAAAAATCATACAACCAAGAGGTGCAAGCAGGATCGCCGGGAGAGTCAGCAAATCTTCTTCACCCTTTATGACGATTTTTGTAAATTTGCGGTTTGAAGTCATATCTAATATAGCTTTATACAAGGCTTTTACCGCTCTGAAGCGGAGAGTACCGTGGCTATTGAGGATTTTTTTAGTATTATTTTTCTTGGCTTCGATGATCATTCTTTTTGTTTTAAGATCGATAACCGATATATTAGGATGCATCGCGTTTTCGTCGAGTGTCTTACTGACTACATCCCCGATACAGATTTTGAAGACTCCGCCGCTCTTTACAATAGATGGCAGTGATTTTTCATTGGGAAATAATTTACCTAAAGGTTGACGCAGTTCGTTTCTCAAGCTATCCGGCATATATAAAGTTTTGTTTTTTGAAAATAGCGAGATATAAGGTAGTCCGTTCCTGTCGATGAGACCTTCTCTTATGCGGCTTGATCTGATAATGCGGTTATCAACCCCTTTCGATAGATTGACTCGGATTATTTCCATAATAGGCATCTTGAGTTTGCGACGCTTTTCGTTTATCGAGGTGGCTTGTTTTGCTGTTTCCTTTGAGACTACAATTCCATCAATAGATGTATCTTCAAGCGTATTTCCATAAACATCATTTATTGCAATAAAATTTATTTTTTTATATTTATGTTTGCTGGTGATGTATTTCTTGATCTCAGCCAATCTTTTATCGTATGGCTCAACGTTTGACGATTTAATTTTTGCAAAACGATCGTTGGTTATGCCGATTGTGATTGTGTCGCTCAAAGATAAAGCTCGGTCTATAAGATTCAAATGACCCGCATGCAGACGATCGAAGGTGCCGCCGAGCACGATGTGGTTGAATTTCATGCTCTTCATCTTATCATACTACTCATTGATCCTGTACTGCAAAGCTTCAGCCATGTGTTCTGTGTTGATTGTTTCCTGTCCGGCAATATCGGCGATGGTTTGCGCTGTTTTTATTATCTTAAAGTATGATCTTGCCGACAAAGAGAGACTGCTAATGGCTTTTTTGAGAATTTCTTCCGCTCCGGTCGATACTTTGCATAGATTTTTTATTTCGGCCGGTGTCATTTCGGAATTGGTGATGATTGTTGAGCCTTTCAGCCGACTTTTTTGCCTGAGTCGGGCTTCCGTTACTCTTATCCGTACGGTTTGGCTGCTTTCGGATAATATAGAATCTGTCAGGTGTTTTTCTTCAACCGGAGAAACCATAATATGTAGGTCGATACGGTCAAGTAACGGCCCGGACAATCGTTTCTTGTATTTTAATACCGAACCCGGCATACAACTGCATTGTTTTTGGGGATGTCCAAGATAACCGCAAGGGCAGGGGTTTGAGGCGGCCAGAAGGAGAAATCTGGCCGGGAATGTCAGGCTGCCGGCCGCTCGTGAAATGGTGACGAGGCCGTCTTCCAGTGGTTGTCTCAACGATTCGAGAACTATGCGGGGAAACTCGGGGAGTTCATCGAGAAATAATACCCCTCGGTGAGCGAGTGAGATTTCACCTGGTGTCGGATTGCTTCCGCCTCCGATCAGGCCAATACGTGAAGTGGTATGATGAGGCGATCGAAACGGTCTTTCCGCCACATATGGTTTGTTTTTCAACAATCCGGCAATTGAGTATATTTTTGAGACTTCAAGAATTTCATTTGAGTCGAGCGGCGGCAGTATTGAGGGGAAGGCGCGGGAAAGCATGGTTTTTCCGGCACCAGGAACACCTTTCAAATGGGTGTTGTGGAAACCGGCGGCCGCAATTTCCAGTGCTCGTTTGGCAAGGAACTGTCCTTTTATATCTTTCATATCGAAAGGTAAAGATTTGCATTTCTGGTTGTCGACGATTGTTGTGATTTGTCTGGGAATCTGTTTTTTGCTCAATAGGTGGTTGATAAGGTCGCGTAAGGTAGATACAGGATATATTTCCAACCCTTCCACTATTGCCGCCTCGGCCGCGTTTGCCTCGGGGACGAAGAGTATCGGAATGCGGTTTTCTTTAGCCGCAATCGACAATGGCAGTACACCGGCTATTTTTCTCAATTTACCCTCAAGGGATAGTTCGCCGACAAATACACTATTTTCAACAGTTTCTTTGGGTAGATGCCCACAGGATGCCAAGATGCCTATTGCGATAGGCAGATCGAAGGCGGAGCCGGTTTTCGGTAAATCGGCGGGAGCCAAGTTGATCGTGAGCCGGGAATCGGGCATATCGAAACCGGCATTTACCAAAGCCGTTCGGACGCGGTCCTTTGCTTCATCTATCGATTTATTCGGCAGTCCGACTATTGTAAAGGTCGGGAATCCGCGTCCGGCAACATCCACTTCTACATCTATCAACATTCCATCCAGTCCAAGGACGGTGCCGGATTTTACTTTTGTCAACATGAGCGAATTATATGAGTACTCAATCGATAGGTCGATGGACTATAAAACACAAAAATTGAAAATTAAAGGAAGCCAGAGGCGCAATTAAAGATTTCTCCTAAAGATGTTTGTGAGATTTTTTTATAAGAGAAGAACCGGCTATTATGCTCGCCATACCGAGTATAAAAACCGTCGCAACAACAGACCAGAAGGCGTAAGGATGTTTATCTACGGGTCTTAATGATAAATAATTTATGGTGTTTTTGTTTTCTGTCACTGTTTTGTCGACTGGTAATGTGTCTTTGGTGTTGCTGTAAAATTCCTGGTTTAGTGAAGTAGATTTGATATAAGCCGCATTCTGTTTTAGGAATGTGCTGATGGTCGCCTCAGAAGATGCTCCGCCGGATTTGTAATCCAGTATAAATGGAATGATAGGCGTATATTCTTTTGGTATTTGGAAGTAACCGGTGAGGTCGGCCGTTGTTTCGTATAGTGATGATTTTGCAAAAGGTAATCTGATACTCACCGCTGCCGCGGGAATTGGTGTGCCCTTATTGTCGTAGGCGTAGCCGGAAACGGAACGTAAGATCGGTTCGATATTTATATCCGCCGATTCCGATGCCATAGATTCCGGATCGTTCGTCAGCAGGTCGGATTTTTTTATATTCACTCCTCCCAACCTTTCCGCATTCCCAAAATCCGCTTGTTTGATAGTTAACGTAAAGACTCCGTTTTTATCTGCCTGGACACCATCCAGACTTTTTATTTTTATGGCGTCAAGATTATTGGTTGTGTATGGCTGGATGAAAGATGAAGGGTGTGAGACTGTCCCCACAATACTTAAATTTCCGGTATCTTTGTCAATAAATTCGATGAAGGCCGACAGATTGACTCCCGTATAACCAAGAGTACCCGGTTTCGGATCCAGAGCAATGTCGGCGGCTGCGATGGCGTCTTTTGTTTGGACGATCACTGCGGATGAGGAAGATACAAGATCGGGATACATTTTAAGAGTATTCTTGTTGTTTTCGATTTTTCGTGTTTTTTCATAAGCCGGGTGTTCGGCTTCTAACCGGAAAGTACCTTCCGGCAGGTGGATATTGATTGCTCCATTTACATCGGTTGTGTATTCTTTAGATAAACCTGGGTTATCGGCAGGAAGAAAAGATTCACCGATTTTTTGAAACAAGTTTATTTTGGCTCCGACAACCGGCTCTAGAGTTTTTGAGTCGAAGACTCGTCCGAGCGGAGCTTCAAAATTGATACTGCACACTGATTTATTACCGGCGACATATTTATTTGTCGATTCATAAAGAGCGATAAAAAAGCGAGGATAGCCTCCATCCAGATTGCTTTGCCACTCCAAAGGCCCAAGTTTTTTATCGTCTATGAGTTTGACCGATTGGTCTATGGGATTGTTTTTATTGTCGAAAAGGCCTGTAAATACATAATGATTATCCGTCTTTAGTTTGTCCAATCCTTTCCAGTCCAAATCAACAGTGTCGTCGGCGTTTCCGGTGGTACAGATCGTTCCATCACTATGACCGACACACTCAGCAACGAAAAATGGCATTTTATTTTTCGTATCGGGAAGACTGTCGAGGTTGATCTGGAAACGATCGCTACGTTTTATGGTGCAGTTGGAATTATTGGCTCCACAAGAGGCAGATTTTAAACAGCTAATCTGGAAATTATGTTGAACTTCTGCATCTATCTGAGAAACAGTCGTAAAGACTGCCAAGTATGCCAAACTCACCAAAAAAATACCACGTCGAATATAATTCATACAGATTCACATTACCTTATATAGACATCACTTGTCAATGTGGTAAATTTGTTCTATCATGATCACTAAGAGGTCTTATCTATATTATTGTGGGTTTTATGAAGAAGATTCTATACTCCATCCCAATTATCATAATACTGCTGGCTGTTATATTGCCCAAAATCTCTTATGCTCTGCCTAATGTCGAAAACGAGATAGGACCGATCGCTTGTCAAGGTGTTTGTCCTCCCGGTCTAAAAACAAATATATACGACCGCGTTCCCGCGGCATTGCGGATACCGGCAGACGATTATGCGGGGCAAGACTGTACGGGTGACTACGAGATTTTTCTTACTAATCCTGTTAAGTGGCATTATTGGGCGGAGGATGTTGAGGTTACAAATCAGGGAAAAGCGGATGAGCGTGCGAGGCAGTTTATTTATTGGGTCGTAAATAGTGAAAAAATACAGCATCCGGTTTTGGGCCAGGTTTGGAACACGACCCGTAACGTCGCGTATTTTTTGGTACTTTTGGTGGCTGTTGCAATAGGTATTGGTTTCATAATTAGCCAAAGAACCAACTATAATCTCAAGATTAAGGTGTGGCCCGCTATTTGGAAGATCCTATTGGCGCTTCTTTATATTACTTTTTCCTTCGCTCTTCTTAGCTTCATGATTGATATGTCCGAGGTTCTCATGAAATTTTTCATAGACCAACTTGGCGGTAAAGATCTCTTCAATATTTACTTCACTCCCAATCAAAGCTCCGAGTTTAACTACACAGGTTTTTACGGTTGCCGCGATATGAATATTCGCGTTCAGGAAGCCGCCGAGGCGGAGTTGAATATGCTTCGGATTACGAACGTAACTTACTACGTTATGGGAAGTATGTTGCTTCTCAGAAAAGTTTTACTTTGGTTTTTGCTATTTGTTTCGCCTTTCTTGGCTATTCTCATGCCTTTTGTTTTTGTCCGTAACACAGGCTGGATCTGGATTGGAGTATTTTTTCAGTGGCTGTTTTATGGACCGTTATTCGCGCTTTTTCTTGGTGCGCTAGCAAAAATCTGGAAAGCGGGTATTCCGTTGAAGTTTGATTTTTCCCGTACCAACAGAGCGGAAGGGTATATTTATCCGACCGCGATCCGTATACTTTATGGCGGTCCGGCCCAGAGGCTCGATGTTCTCAATAATGCCAACTATATCGATACTTATGTGGAATATATTATTACCCTCATCATGTTGTGGGCGGTTACTTTTTTCCCTTGGTGGTTGTTGAGGATTTTCCGTGATTATTGTTGTGATCTTTTTGCCGCGGCCAACAATGTGCTTGTGCAGATGTACGACCAGATGCGAGCGCCACCCGGTGGTACTCCGCCGATTTCTCCCATTCCACCAACAGGACCGACCTCCGGCCTACGCCAGCAGCTGCCTCAATCCGAGTTAAAACCAAGGTCGGAATCCCCGATCACGGTAAGATTGGAGTCGATGAGCGAAGTTCGTTTGGCCAAGACTTCGGATATCGTCAACTCACTCAACCTCAATATGCCCCGGTTGACCGATATCGCCAAACTGGAAACCAATAAACAATCCAGTGCTACCGTACAGAAAACCTTGCAGTATTTGTCGAATCCGGTGAAGGCCCAAACGCCGGCAGAGCGACAAGCTTTCATGAATCTGCGGACGGAATTGTTTAGCCGTTCGGTAAAGCAGGACAATCGTGCTAAAGATATATTGGCATCCACCTCGACTTCCTTCACCGAAAAAGCGGAAAAACAGAGGGAGATTTTGAATACGATATCGCAGGCGGTTCCGATGAGTCAGATAATTTCCAAAACTACCAATCTTTCCCAGGATAAAGTACAGTCGATCACTAATAATATAGTCAATTCGGTCGCCAATAATAATAAGGCAATCTCCAATATCGCACAAGCATCCAATCTTTCCCAGAGTCAGGTACAATCGGTCCTCAATAGTTACGCCCAGAGTCAGAGCAGTAATCAGCCGATAAGCCAAGTGATCAGCAATATTGCCGAAGCAAATAGTCTTACAAAGGAAAAGGTAAGTGAAGTATTGCAGAATTCGATGAATATTTCTCAGGCGTCCAATGTATTGAGTCAGACGGCCGAGAAGGAAAAAATCAGTCAGGAAAAAGTGCGGGAGATTTTACAGTCGATTCCCAACATGATCGAGCAGTCCCGTACTTCGGCAATATCCGTTATCCAGAACATCTCACAGATCACCAATACTCCGGTGCAGAAAATACAGAGTATTACCAACTCCCTTATAAATACGATCACCAACAATAACAGAAGCGTTTCCCAGATCTCCCAGGCGACCAATCTTTCCCAAGAGCAGGTAAAGTCGGTCCTCAGTTCTTATTCACAAAACACGAATCAAAATATAAATCAGGCGGTATCGAGCGTTGCTCAGTCTTCCAACGTTTCTACGGAGAAAGTACGCGATGTGT
>CAYMOO010000016.1:0-16105 GCA_964392185.1 uncultured Gammaproteobacteria bacterium | reverse complement strand
CAGAGTGTAGAGAGGATTGGTTGTTCCGATTCCGATGTTGCCTGAACCAGATTGAAAAAGTTCGGAATTAGTTAAAGAATTAGAAGCGGACCATAGAGGAATGTAACTAGTCGTACCTGAACCATTAACAGCACCTGCACCCCCTACGCTTTGCCAAGCCAAATTACCAGACCCATCATTAGTGAGAACATAGTTCAAACCCGTCGCTTGGCTTGCAGGGAAAGAGTAACTAACATTATTGATTTTAGTAACATTACCTGAGCCATCAACAGAAAATTGTGATGATGCGCCTACTGAAAACAGAGAACCAGGAGATGTTGTACCTACCCCTACATTTCCAGATATAAAAATCGCAGAAGTTGTCCCATTACCAACGACATTCAACCTAGCAGTCGGAGAAGTAGTACCAATCCCCAACCTTCCATTTGAACCATCTAAATATAAAATGTCTGCGCTTGTATTAGAATTAAAAAACCTCAGATTTCCGTTACCAGAACCTGTATATAAGTTAACGGATGTATCTGAGTCCAAAACTAAAGTGTCGGAAAATTCAGAAAAATTAAGCGCATCGTCCGCTACTGCTACATTTACCTGATTAGAGGGTGAGGCGGAAAGATTGAAGTCCGATGTAAAATTCAACGTATCTACATTCGAACCGACTGAAACTCCATTACTCTTAACATCAATGACAGCAAATGCTGCGCCAGTATCGTTAGAACACTCCCAAACTTTTGTTGAAGAATTCCACTTTAGCACTTGACCGTTTCCGCAACCTTGAATTAAACCAATACGATCCGAGTCCACTTCAAGCCCTGATCCTGAACTCACACTTCCTGAACCGTCTCCAGAAATAAGTTGCAAAGCATCTGCGTCGACGTATCCGGTGGCAGTAGTTAAAGCAATTGGAGTTGAGCCTGTTCTTAGAATTCCGTTAATATACGTTGTTCCATTGACTTCAAAAGTGTATGTTGGATTGGTTGTTCCGATACCAACATTACCTGATGTGAATATGGCTGAAGTCGTACCATTACCAGCCACTGTTAATCGGGCATTCGCGCTTGTTGTACCTATACCCAAACTCTTAGAGCTGTTGTTCCAGTATAAATTACCATCAGAGGCGATCGATGTCGCGGTGTCGAAAAATGCTATTCCGCCAATATTACCTGAACCAGAAACGCCACCAGAGCCCGTCACACAGCTTACTAAATTATTAAAACTATCCAAACACAGTGCACTTCCGCTACCGGCACCTATACCAACTATGCGAACGCTGCCGTTTATATCCAAAGTTGATTGAGGTGAAGTTGTGCCTATACCCACGTTACCATTGGTAAAAATCGCGCTCTTGGTACCGTCACCATCCACCTGAATTCTAGCTAAAGGATTCGTTGTGCCAATACCAACATTGCCACCGTTATCTTGAAGTGACAGATTTCCACCGGATATACTCCGAAATATATTGGTATAAAGCCCTGAATTGTCGACTCTAACCATTTCATTTCCCCCAACAAAAAAGGAATATCTATTAGCCGTACGATTGAATTCGAGATAATCGGAGGCGTCAAATCCTATTAGTGCGCTATTGGCTATCGCATTTCCAAGATCCATATAGAAATTGCCATCCCCTATATAAATTCTCCCATTTTGACCATCACCGGCAAAACCCACAGATAATCCTCCACCTATTATTGCGTCAGAAGAAACCTCCAAAGAAGCAGCTGGTGATGTTGTACCAACACCAACATTACCAGCCAAAAAAACTGCAGAATTGGTACCGTTACCAACTACTTCTAATTTAGCAGAAGGATTCGATGTTCCTATGCCCACTTGATCCGTCGATGTCTGCAAATAAATACTAGAACCGCCATCAACCCAACCGGATGGATCTGCCGAATTCGAACCAGTAATTGTCACCGTTTTCGTTGAACTATTTGTGGTCAAAGTAATACCATTACCGGCGGCAAAATTAAGAGTGTCGCTATTACTGCCGGCAATTATGTTATCCTGACCTGATACCGCTATCGTCTTAAATATATTCTGAGAACTTCCTGTGTCGTTGTTGGTGACTGTGTTGCCAGATATACTAATACCTCCTCCTGCACTAAGTGAAGTTATCCCTGTGTTGACTATTTTTCCATCAACGATCGTTATACCATTGCCACCTTCAAGTTTCACATCTCCTGTCTGCCCGCCTATGGAAAGCACACCGGTATTCGTGATAACTGGTCTTTGTCCAGGACCAACAGAAATACCTTTTCCAGCGATTACTTGGTAAATAATATTAGGAGCGGTTAAAGTTCCGGAAATTGTCGCAGCTCCTCCAACTTCGAAGTTCTTAACAACACTAACTTGCTCGTTAAAAACCGCGGGAATATTAAATTTTATATTTCCACTAAGTGCTATCGTTGATTCACCCAGAACCTCATCAACGTATTTAACTTGTTGAGGAACTTCAATTGTTTTCTTTTGCGTAAAGTGAGAATAAATCTTTCCGCCGAGTATTATCGAGGGTGTGCTGATAGCTAGTATGAAGAGGGGCAAGAAGAATGGTATTCGAAAAGCTTTAAACACCATCGAAATGATATATTTTGATTTTGAAAACATACAGTATGTTATAGATATTTTTTACTCTAGAGTATATACAATATTAATAAGATTTTTAATAAAAAGTCAATAGCTATTATGTTAAAAAAACATTATTTTTTTAAAAAAGATTCGTAGAAGAGCCATAAATATTTCAGATTGTTTTCTTCAGTTGTTCTAGCTATAGTGTTAGCATGGTGTATAGCATCTCGATTTTTATATGGAGAACATTCTTAGCTATCAGCATATGCGCGATTTTATTGTCAAGAATTGCTGAAGTTAGGGCTCAAGCAATCTCCTCTTATGGCATCGCTTCCCCTCTGACAATAAAAAATAAGATCGTTAGAGATGGTGACATCGTGTCAAGCGTTGATGGCGGATATTCACTAAGTAAAGAATCTTACGATCCAAGAGTTTTTGGCATCGTATCAATAAATCCCGCAATAGAATTCAACCCAAAAAATCAAGAAAAAAACTCCTATCCCGTAGTTTCTGCGGGTGACACAATGGTAAATGTCTCGACCATAAATGGCCCAATCAAAAAAGGAGATGCGATAACCACTTCTCCAATTCCGGGTGTAGGTATGAAAGCGTCGGAGTCCGGTTATGCCATAGGATACGCCCAAGAAGAGTTCTCTACCGAAGACGCCCGTGAAATCAAGCAGATAAAAATTTCTATTAATAAACAATTTTTTGCCCCTCTCAATTCATCTTCTAGTTCGAGGCTTCTTGACATATTTAGATTATCGGCAATAGCAACATATGAACGTCCCTTAACGGTATTAAGATATCTGGTTGCAGCAATAGTCGTGATTACAGCGTTTATGCTTGGATTTCTCTCGTTCGGAAGAACTGCCTCTATAGGAGTTGAGGCTTTGGGAAGGAATCCTTTAGCAGCGCGTATGATCCAATTTGGAATAATTATAAATGTTTTTATAACTATAGTAATTATAGGTACTGGTTTAGGCATCGCTTTTCTAATATTAAAAGTATAATCATTATATGTTGGGATTCGTATCTCAGGACCAAGCCATTCTCGGATTCTTAATAAGCGTTCTCTTTCTCACGGGACTTTTTATGTATGCATTTTTCTACCTAATTAAAAGAGAGAAAGAGATAAGAACAAGAGAACAAGAATTACAAAAGCATTCTGCCGATACTATCGAAAGATCCCACCGTAAAGCCCGAGATATACTTGCCCAAGCCGTTGACGATGCCAAAAATATTTTATCTGATACTAAGCTGTTTAAACAAACGCTGGAAGCAGATGTTCAAACAACTATTGATAAAGAAATGTTGACATACAGATCTATGCTTGATGAAAAACTTAAAAAAACTGTTAGTGTATACGACGAAATACTCTCCGAGGTAGCAATATTTTATAAGAACTCTATAAAAGATGCTGCCGAAAGACTAAAATCATCTCAAGAAAAACAAGAAAAAGATTATAAAAGTATGATCGAAGATGAAAGTCTTTCAGCTAAATTTTATATCCAAAGGAGAATCAATGAAGAGCTGGATAAAGCAAATCGAGAGATACAAGACTATAAACAATCGGAACTCGGCCAGGTACGCAAACAATTCGAAACCTTGATAGATGAGATATCCGAATCAATATTCGAAGGTTCGTTAACCCCTCAACAGCATGAAAATCTTATATTTAAAGCACTTGAGGAGGCTAAAAAAAATAAAATTTTCACTTTATAATAATACATGAGTAACATTCCAAATTATTCCTCGGATGTTTCCTATATTGTCGAAAAATTACCCACGAAATCAGATGTTTACGAATTTATAGAGCAAACCGACAATCTTCTCAATTCTATATATAGTCTAAAGAAGCCGATCGAAGAAAAAATCAACGCGACATATTCGGTTGAAAAAAAAAGAATCTTGATGGACTTAATAAGAAGATATAGCATTGATATGTCTTCCTCAAATAACTTAGAGACTTCACTGAGAGTCTTATGTGATACTTTAAGAAAGATACCTGTTATCTCGCTTACTCTGGCAATAGAACCGGACGATAAGTTAATAAACAGAATCTCTTCTTGGATCAAAGGTAATGCATCTTTTCCATTGATCGTAGATATTTCCAGGAAAAAAAATGTCATTGCCGGAGCAATAATAGGACTTAGCGGAAAATACGTTGATTACACATTGAAAAATATGCTGAAGAAATCAATACAGCAGCCCGCAATTAAGAAATGAATTATTCCGACTATTTACAAACTATCGGTGAATTTGGCGTAGTTCGTGAAGTTAATCATCCGATAGCGGTCATCACGGGTCTACCGACTGCCCGCCCACATGAGATAGTTATGTTTGAATCCGGAGAATGGGGTCAGGTATATGCGGTAGAAGAAGAGACTATCGAAGTATTGGTTTTTTCAAAAAACCCGGTACAAATTGGGTCTCAGATCGCAAGGACAAATAAATTCCTATCTGTTCCGGTAGGAAAATCTCTACTTGGAAGAATTATAGATCCCCTTGGCAACGCCATAACCAAGTCAAGCGAATATATCAAACCGGATGTGGAGAGAAACATTAACTCAGAGCCCCTCGGAATAGCTCAAAGAGCTCGGGTTAAAAAATCATTTACAACTGGTGTAAGCGTCATAGATCTAACAATACCTTTAGGACGTGGACAAAAAGAATTAGTAATAGGTGATCGTAAGACAGGAAAAACTTCATTTCTCTTGTCTTGCGTAAAAAAACATGTAACTGATGGTGGTATAGCAATATATGCTGCTATAGCGAGAAAACAAAGTGACATTAAAAAACTTCAAGCATACTTTGAGAAAGAACAATTAATGGAAAAAATAATTCTAGTTGCGACAAGTTCATATGATTCTCCGAGCTTGATACATCTCACTCCATATAGTGCCATGACGATTGCAGAATATTTTCGCGATGAAGGAAATGATGTCTTACTCATTCTCGATGACTTATCCTCCCATGCAAAATTTTATCGTGAAATCGCTCTCTTAGGTAAAAGATTCCCCGGACGTGATTCATATCCAGGAGATATATTCTATACTCACGCTCGCCTGCTCGAACGCGCCGGTAATTTTTTCCATCCGAGTAAAGGCGAAGCCAGTATTACCTGCCTTCCTGTCGTCGAAATTGTTGAAGGAGATCTTACCGGATACATCGCAACTAATATCATGGGAATCACGGACGGACATATTTTCTTCGACACTAATGTATATAACAAAGGTAGAAGGCCCGCTGTCGATGTTTCTTTGTCTGTTACAAGAGTCGGCAGACAGACTCAATCGTTGCTAAAAAGAGAAATAAATCGTGAACTAACCGCCTTCATATCTTTATATGAAAGAATGGAAAATTTCTCCCACTTCGGTGCCGAACTATCGGAAAAGATTAAAAGCATACTTAGGACAGGACAAAAAATCTATCACTTCTTCAACCAATACTTTTCAACAATAATCCCAGAAGATATACAACTCATTGTATTTGGACTTATTTGGACTAAAGCCCTGGATGAATATCCGGACGAAACTATTACAACTATCCAAAATAAATTACTCGAACTAAAAAAAGACAGCCGTAACGATGCGTATTTCAAACAAATAGTGAATGCCGAAAACTTCTATGGATTCCTAACGAATATAAACAAAAACCGTGAAAAATTACTAAACCTATGCCAAGTGGTAAAGTCGCAATAAAAGCGGAGATAGATCTAATAAATACAATTAAAATACTGACACAGGTATATCAGGAAATAGCTGTTATACGCATGCAAAAAAGCCGTAAATCGGTATTGATTACACGTGAATTTCTAAATAAACTATTGGAAATTTTCTTTGAAGTAAAAAAATCTTACAGACGAGAAATCGAAGTGTTGGCAAAACAAAAAAAGATAAAAAAAACACAAAGTACCAAAAAACCTGAAGTTTGCGTTCTTATATCTTCAAACGCAAAACTTTACGGCGAAATAGTAACCAAGGTTTATAAAAAATTTATAGAAAATATAAAAGGTCACAATAGTGATATTATGATAATTGGCAGATTAGGCCGGGATCTTTATGAAGAGGAAGAAAGCAAAAGGCCTTATACATATTTTGAAATACCCGATGCCGAGGTAACGATGGAAGATTTAAAAGCGATCATCTTCCATTTGATGGATTACGAAAAAATAAATGTTTTTTACGGCAAATTCGAAACGATAGGAATACAAAATGCGGAGGTAACCAACATCTCAGGAGATGAACCGCTAAATGCTCAACCAGGATTGGGACATAAAGAAAGATCATATCTATTTGAGCCGGATCTGAAAACAATATATGATTACTTTGAAAAACAAACAGCCGGTTCATTGATGAAGCAGACAGTTCATGAATCTCAGCTGGCGCGCTATGCTTCGCGCATTATGGCTATGGAAGAAGCCTATGACAATATAAACAGTAAATCAAAAGAGTTGTATGTTAGTGACAGGAAAACCAAAAAATTGATCCAGAACAGAAAACAACTTGAAACTATGTCTGGTTTAGTATTGTGGTCGAGCAAATTTTAAGATAATAATTATAAGATATTTTATCCAACTATAGGATATATACTATAAGATAGTATGATAAAAGGGAAGGTTATAAAGATCCGCGGACATATCGTTGACGTTGAATTCCTAAACGATCCACCAGCTATACACGACATACTCGCGCTGGAGATTGATCCAGCAGTTCAAATGGAAGTATATGCCTCTTCTTCGCATTCAAGCTTTTACTGTTTCTCATTCTCGCAAACGAATAAATTATATAGAGGTGCCAGCGTGTTCAATACTCAAAACTCTCTTCGTGTGCCGGCCGGCAACGCTATTTTAGGCCGCGTGATGGATATTTTTGGTAAAGCTGAAGATAATGCAGGCCCGATTGGAAAGGACATCATGATACCTATATTTCGAAAAAATACACCATTTGAAAACGTAATAGTACCAAATAAAGTGTTAGAAACCGGTATAAAAGCCCTTGATTTCTTCTCACCAATCTTAGATGGCGGAAAGGTAGGTATATTCGGAGGTGCGGGCGTGGGTAAAACCATATTACTTACTGAGATAATACACAATGTAGTTGGCGTCAATACAAGTAACAATGTATCAGTATTTGCCGGCGTCGGTGAACGCGCACGTGAAGGTCAAGAGTTACATGAATCGTTGAAAGAAAGCGGCGTATTACAATCGGTAGCACTTCTATTCGGACAAATGGGTCAAAATCCAGCAGTTAGATTTCGTACCGCGACCGCCGGTGTCGCAATATCGGAATACTTTCGTGATAACTTGAAAAAAAACGTACTTTTTTTCATCGATAATATATTCCGATTTGCACAAGCAGGAAACGAACTTTCGACTCTCATGAATACCATCCCTTCAGAAGGTGGATATCAGGCCACAATGGAGTCGGAGATGTCTAATTTTCATGAGAGACTTGTTTCTACAGACAAAGCTTCGATTACTTCTATCGAGGCCATCTACGTACCATCCGACGATCTGACCGACTATGCAGTTCAAGCTATATTTCCCTACCTGGACTCCAACATCGTTCTCTCAAGAAATGTATATCAAGAGGGAAGATTTCCGGCGGTTAATTTACTTGCCGCTACTTCTTCAGCTCTCAACCAAGAAATTGTCGGCGAAAAGCACTACCAGACGCTCATAAAAACACAAAACCTTTTGAAAAGATCTGTTTCACTTGATCGTATAGTATCTTTAGTCGGAGAATCAGAACTTTCTCCAGAAGATCAAGTAATATATAAGAGATCAAAAATAATAAAAAATTATATGACTCAAAATTTCTTCGTAACCGAAGTCCAAACAGGAAAAAAAGGCGTAAGAGTAGCTTTGAGCTCCACGGTAAATGACGTAAAACGTATCCTAGACGGTTACTTTGACGATTATCCTCCAGACACATTCCTGTTTATAGGAGAATTGAAAGATCTCACTCAGGGAAATTCTGATGAATAAAATGCCAACACAAAATAATAGAATAGATATTCTTAATATCCAGATTATAAATGGCGATAAAGTAATATATGAAGGTGAAGGCACTTCTCTATCTTCCAGAAATGAAAAAGGCCGATTTGATATTCTACCTCTCCAGACCAATTATATTTCACTAATCAAAGACTTCATTCTGGTAAACCCGACGGATGGAAAACAAGACCAAGTTGTCATAAAAACAGGAATAATGAGAGTTTATGACAATACCGTCCAGATATTTCTCGGATTTGAGAGTTGAGTTTTACCCTAAAAACGACAAATCAAGCATCAGAGAAGGACTCATGGTTGATTTTATATACGCTTTTTGGATATGAGACTTACCAACAGCTTTCAAGTAAGCCTCTGCATTGGCCTCTATTTCACTTTCCGGGCTAGATAGCTTGGCAATTATCTGATGAGCCAATGGAAATTTAGGTTCGCCTTTCCATTTGATCGTTCCTCCGGAAAATTTTTTAGCAACCGATTCAGGATTGGTAGAAATCGTTCCCGCTTTTGGATTTGGCATTAGTCCTCTAGGTCCCAATACTTTAGCGAATTTGGTCAATTTTGGCATATATGAAGGATGACTGATAAGGATGTCGAAATCTATAACACCCTTTTCTATGGCCTCAATAACTTTGTCGTCAACGATTTTTATTTTTAGGACTTTACCTGTGCTATATGGAAACTCCACTTCACCTTTAATCCCTGATTCATTAACGTTCAAATGGATTTCTACTGATTCCTTAAAACCTGCGTAAGATACTTTTTTTAATGTAGCAACTGCGTCCTTGATACTATAGTGTTTCTTCTTATCAACCATCGACTTGGCCGCAAGATATTTTTTACCTCTTTTGTTAGTAGAAGATGTGGGACTCTGCAACTCTTCTTTCTTTTTTGATTTTTTTTGATTTCCCTTTACCTGCTGATCAGTATCAAGCAGCGTAACTTCTTCTTTCTTATCTTCAGAATCTGAATTTATTTTTTTCATTTTTGAGCGCTCTTTTTGCTCTTTTTTTTGTTTTTCTTCTATTTCCTGATCTCCTATCACTCTGGTCCTTATTTTTCCCATATTAAGAACAATAATTTAATCTTTATAATTCCGTATCTACACCCATCGAACGAGCCGTACCTGCGACTACCTTCATGGCAGCTGGTAATTCGGATGCGTTCATGTCAGGTAATTTTTCTTTGGCTATCTCTTCAATCATTTGTTTGGTTAATTTTCCTACTTTATCAAGATTTGGCTTTCCCGAGCCTTTTTGCAAAGATAATTTTTTCTTTATCATTGCCGCCACTGGAGGCAATTTGGTAATAAAAGTGAATGACCTATCCTGATAAACCGTAATAACAGCTGGTATAATCTGCCCCTTAAGTTTGGCTGTAGCATCGTTATACTGTTTAATAAAATCCATTATCGGTATACCGTGCTGACCAAGAGCTGGTCCAACAGGTGGTGCGGGTGTTGCCGTCCCTGCAGGAAGATTGAGTTTTATAATTGTTTTTACCTTTTTACCAGCCATATTAAATTAACTGAAATAACTAATTTATTATTACAACTTAGAAACCTGTAAAAAATCTAGCTCAACAGGAGTCTCACGGTCGAATATAGAAACGAGCACTCTGACCTTACCTTTCTCTTCATCGATAGCTTCGATGGTGCCAAGAAAGTCAGAAAATGGACCTTCGGTAATCTTGACAGCTTCACCGACCGAGAACTTTGCCTTAAATTTAGGTTGTTGTTGGGCAACAAATTTCATTATGGCGTCGACTTCCTTTTCCGAAATAGGAGTTGGCTTCAATCCTGCACCCACGAAACCGGTGACTCCTTCGGTTGTGCGAACAACAAGCCAAGTATGATCGTCTAAATCCATACGTACAAGCACGTAACCAGGGAAAACTTTTTCATTAGCTTTGCTTTTTTTACCCTTTTTGACAACAACTATTTCTCGCATTGGGATAATAACATCATAGATTTTATCCTCAACACCGAGACTTTTCACACGCTGCTCTAATGCGTTTTTGACCCGCATTTCGTACCCAGTTTGTACGTGGACAACGTACCACTTTCCTTTTAGCGTTTGACTATTAGCTACCAGTTCTTCTGTCATTTGTTCATTATACTAATATAATCTCGAATGTTACCTCATTTTGGTAACCACATCGAGACCCTTTGCTAGGAGAACATCTATTATACCGATGTACATTCCTATAATCAAGCAGATTGTTATAACAACCGCTGTTAATCTGAACGTCTCCTTACGATCAGGCCAACTTACTTTTTTTATTTCTTCGATAACCGATGCCGCGATCGCAGTTTGAGATTTACGATTTTTATCCATTAAGGTATTTTAGCATATTTTTATCGATTTGTAAGACAGTGCATGGTAAACTTACCTCATGCGCTTAGTGTCTTTGCAATTAATCTCTATTCTGATAACTGTCATTCTTGCTGTCGCCGCAGCAAAGTCACAGATACATTCTTACGAATTTGAAATAAGCGCGATCCTATTCATGCTTTTATTCATACTAAAATTTATACCTGTTCGTGACAACAAAGCCTCACGCTCGATCATGGCTGTAGTCTTTACTTTTATATCAGTGTTTATAGTTATGTCCACCGGCGCTACTAGATCAGATTTCTTTTTCCTAATTCATTTTCTCTTGTTTGCTGTTTCTCTCATGCTCGAACCTTTCACGTCAATCATATTGACAATATTTCTTATGTTTATTTTCACTTATACAATCGGAGAAAATCAAACGATGCATTTCCTATTACCAATAATTTCACTGGGTTTTATAAGCCCATTCGCAATGTATCTGGGAAATGAATACGAGTTACTCAGAAAAGAACAACTCATTAATGAAAAAATTGAAGAAGACGCTCTATTATTTACAAATTTAAAGATCAAAAAACAGTTAGAGCAAATTCAATACATCGTCGATAATTTTAAGGACAAAAAAGATCTGGAAAAAATATCAAACGAGATAAACAATACAAATCTACTGATAAGAGGTTTCGACAAACAAATTGAGGAGGATTCATTAATCACAGATAAACATACGACGTCATGAAAGTAACACTACTAATATTTTTTCTACTATTATTCCCTCACGTGATTAACGCAGACAGACAATCTACGCGATTCAGACTAGAAGATGAAAAAATTGGAATTGAAGAGCCGATTCAGGTAGTTGAGCCTATTGAAGATCAAGTCAAACCAGAACCTAGCGATCCAGAATTTGAAGTCACTGGTATAAAAATAACTTATGGATATCCATTTACAGATGAATCACCGATAGCAAACGCCAATATAAACAACGGCACTATAGATTTTGAGGGCTATGATGCGGGCGAATCCCATAAAGAAACCCTTCTTACTTACTCAGCAATCGCACCCTCGTATGCTGCCACAATTTATCAAAATCATAATCTTAGTAAATCAAGTGGCGAAACGCTACCTGCGACTAGTTGCGACGATGGGAATTGCTCCCCATCGCATGCATCTCAATGGATAAAAACTTCCGCTCACGGGCTTGGTTATAATATCTCAGGCAATGACACACCGGGTGATTTTATCGATAAAACTTTTTTCAGACCACTCGTTAATGAAAATAAACTGCCCGCCCCAATAATAATGCAAAACTATTCTACATCTGGAAGCCGCACCGCGAGGATAACACTCCGTCTCGTACCGTCTGGCATCTACCCTGATGGTAGTTACGAAAATACTATTAAGATTACTTTTATTCCCGGATACTGATATGAAAAGTTGGTACTCAAAACTTATCCTGATATGTTGCTTCTTGATGGTTACAACAGTCATAGTGCAAAAAATAAGCGCTCAAGAAATAGGAATCAGCATCAAGCCCATAATGACAAAGATCGATATAAAACCAAACTCCAAAGTCGATATTGAATACGAAATAATAAATTCGGCCGATCCCACAAATATAAAAGTTGATGTACTGCCTTCAGAGCCATACGATTATTACGGCAATCTTCAACTTTCGAATAAAAAAAATAAAGATATCGCCATCACTGCCGTATCAAAATATAGCGAAAACGAAAATTTTTTCCTTGAAAAAAACACCTCAAAAAAATTTAGAATAAGTATATCAATCTCTGAAGGAACAACAGAAGGAGATTACTTCTACTCTATAATTGCCTCAACCAATCCCCAACCGGCAAAACAAGGCACGGCCGTATCACGCATCGCTCTAGGATTGGCCTCTACAATAATTTTGTCGGTTAGAGAAAAAATCGTCAACGACTCCACAATCGCAATAAAATCTTTTTCAATCATTGATCGAGCACAGTTGTTTGGTTTACCGTTCAAAACAATAATAGTTGATAGCTCATCGGAGTTTAGGGCTCAATTATTGGTAACCAATACTGGTAATCATACTGTCAGTGGAAATGGCACAGTGATAATTTCAGATGACAAAGATGGGTTTAATTCTTATCCTATCCTACCCGAGTATATTGCGCCAGGTTGGTATAGAGTCAGCCGCGTAATCAAACACGGCTCACCGTCAACAAAAAAAGGTGAAACAATCAGCGTGAAACCACTAAATGTTGGATTTGGAAAAATTACAGCTTCCTTAATATCTCCTAATGGAAGCAGATCAGAAGCTACTATTTCTTTTTTCGCTGTTCCCTTTCTTTATATAAAATTACTATTACCCATATCTGCTTCGCTGTTAATTTTTATATTCGTTGGCTTACGAAATAAAGGTTAAATATCTTTCTTTTTAGATTTTCTCAATAATCATTTCCCTAATAATGTAGCACATATTCTATTGCGGTTTTCACACAATCGAAGAAAATATATTAATGGAAATCAGCATAGATACAATTCTTATCCATATAAAAAAATACAAAATCGAGTACATCTTCTTAACTGTATCTTTTATAAGTTTGACTATTTCAACGGCACTAATATTAAATAACAATAAATACAATCAGGCTCGAGAAAGTAATATTATTTATGAAAGCTCCGCCGTAGAAAGAAAATCTCCTGAAACTTATGTTGACATATCAGGTGCCGTTAATAAACCCGACGTATATAAAATCACCGAAGGCACACGATTAAAGGAACTGATCGAAATCGCGGGTGGCTTAAGGAACGATGCTGATCTGGCATATGTCCAGCGACAGTATAATTTCGCTGCATTGCTAAAAGATCAACAAAAAATATATATACCCAGCCTCAAAGAAGCTGGTTCTTCATCAGGAAAGGATGCGGGGCCTGGATTTGTTTCCATAAATACCTCTGATGAATCTAGTTTAATCGATCTACCCGGTATTGGTAGTGCGACGGCAGATAAAATAATATCAGGTCGTCCTTACTCTTCTATAGAAGAACTGGTTGAAAAAAAGATAGTTGGTAAAGGGCTCTTCGAAAAAATCAAAAATATGGTTCAACTTTAATATGAGTAATATCGGGCCTAATATATTCTGGCCACTTGTAAACTCGTATCTTCCAGAGCCGCAAGCAAGTCTCTTTATGGGCATCTTACTAGGTGTTCCATTGAAGGGTACCAAAGAAATCTTTCGCGTGATGAAAATTGTTGGCTTAACTCATCTAATAGTACTATCGGGTTCAAATATTACGATATTATCGGAAATGATTACGACTATAACAAAAAAAATTGGCAAAAAAATATCCTCAGTGATAACAGTACTAACTATCTGTTTTTTTGTATTATTTGTTGGACCACAAGCCCCAATAATAAGAGCGGCTTTTATGTCTGTTCTTACGCTCGTAGCAAATATATCAGGTAAAAAAAGCATATCTTTATATCTTCTCATATGCTCTTTCATTATCATCGCTATAATATGGCCCTTATGGGTGACTACCATTTCTCTACAACTTTCCTATGGAGCGACACTTGGAATAATATTATTTGGCAATTCTAAAACAGTCAAAAAGAGAAAAATAACCTTTTGGGGAAATGTCCTTAACTATATAAGCGAAGAGCTAAGACTTTCGATAGCTGCACAAATATTTACAGTTCCGATAATATTTATATATTTTCGTCAAATATCGACGATCGCTCCGATAAGCAACATATTAGTGTCTTGGTCTATTGCTCCTCTAATGTTTTGTGGGATATTGTCATTAATGCTCGGATCAATATACTGGCCATTAGGTTTTTTACCGGCACTAGTATGCTATGGCTTACTAACGTATATCATACAAACAATGAAAATCATTTCTTCTTTGCCATATATTTTTTTATCTTTTTAAGCTAATGCCCCAATCTGTATTCGTACCACCATTTGTCATCGCGGTCATAGTGGGGATTATTTGTGCTATTTCAATTGCGCTTTCAAGCTTATTGGGTCAAAATACCAAAGTAGTATTCTGTGATGTCGGTCAAGGAGACGCTTCCTATATAAGAGTCATCAACAAAATCGACGTTCTCATTGATGCAGGGCCTGACAGGTCTGTATTGTCTTGTTTGGGCGATAATATGCCTTACTATGATAAAACAATAGAAATAGTTGTAATCTCCCATCCGCACAAAGATCATTACTACGGCCTCACACAAATAATGGATCGCTACGAACTAGGTACTGTTTTTTTAAGCCCATTCATATCAGAAGATTCTGAATTTCAAAAATTAATCGAAAAAATCAAACAACACCACGTATCGACAAAATACCTTATGAGTAATGATAATATCAAAGTAGCCTCTGGAAATATAAAAATTTATTGGCCAAACTACACTTATATTAAATCTATTCCTAATTATCATGGGGTACCCGTTACAAACAACTCAACCGACCCAAACGAACCCTCGATAGTTCTGATATACAGTCAGTCTGATGTAAACATACTCTATACGGGTGACGCTCAGAGTTGGGTACTGAAGGATATATTTAGTAAAAATCGAAGCAAAATCAGCATACTCAAAGTTCCACATCATGGATCCGTCACTGGTATAGATGAAGTTACGCTTAATCTTATTCGGCCAAGAATAAGCATCATTTCCGTAGGTAAAAAGAACTTTTATCATCATCCATCTCCAGATGTTATTGAGTATTATAAAAAAAGCAAAAGAATATTATTAAGAACTGATGAAGTAGGTGAAATAAGGTTTAATATTGTAAACGGCCTAGTTCATCGAGAATAATTTATGACATGAGGATTGATCTTATTTCTCGATATATTTGAAATGATTCAAAACCTATCCAACTCTTACCAATGAGCTCAATTGGAAGACCTGGATCTTCTCTAAGAACCAACACATATTCTTCAATTATTTTTCTCATCTTATCTGTCTTTTCATGTGGGCTTGAGAGTATGTCGTGCCATTTCTTAAATAATGCTCTATATTTTTTATCTATTGTTCCGGTTGACCACACTTTATCTATTAATATGTCTCGCTCTCCAAAAACATGCTCTGATTCAAAAGCTTGAATGTATTGTTTTTCATCTTTTTCCGAGACTAAAGACTTGAGTTCTTCGATTATCGGGTGGGGTGTAATCCAAAAAGACCTATGCCAAGGCCCCAAACCCCAAC
>CAYMOO010000015.1:272-16416 GCA_964392185.1 uncultured Gammaproteobacteria bacterium | reverse complement strand
TTTTTTACCTTTTTAAGAAGAGCATCTACTTCAAATGGTTTACAAATAAAATCATCAGCTCCAGCGGATCGTGCGGAGTTTTCTACTTCGTTACTTGCGGAAATAAGAATGACCGGAATCTTACTGGTGACCGGGTTCGACTTCAAATATTTACATATCTCCCTGCCATCTTCTCCAGATAGCCAAATGTCTAAAAGTATTAAATCGGGGAGATCTTTCTTCATCTTATAAAGGTTCTTGCTATTTATCATGCCTCTCGCATCATACCCCTCCAGCTCAAACATAATCTGCAGTGCGTCGAGAATTGCCGCATCATCATCTATTATCAATATCTTATCCATTTTTAAATAGAATTTTTTTTACCGGCAACTTAAAACAAAAAGTGGATCCATCTTTACCGCTTTCCTCCAGCCAAATGGAACCCTGTTCGCGTCTTACAATTTCGGAAGATATATACAATCCCAACCCCAAACCCGGAAACGTATTCTTCTTCGGATCTTCACCGCGGAAAAACTGTTCAAAAACATGACTGCGGCTATTCTCCGGAATACCAATCCCATAGTCGCGTACGCAAAATTTCACAAAACCCTCGTCAAAGGAAGTTGCAACCACTATTTCATCCGAATGCGGCGAATACTTTATGGCATTTTCTATCAAATTTATCAGTACTTGACCGATTCTTTCCCTATCTGCATTAATAACCTCGGTTTTATTGAGTTTTCGAATAATGTGGTGCTTTTGAGTTGTGATCTGTATATCGTCGACCACCTCATTAACCAGATCGTTGAAATTAAACTCTTCCGGATTCAACTCCAGTCTGCCCGATTGTATTTTTGTCACATCTAATAAGTCCCGTATCAAATTAGTCAATTTGTTTACTTGCGCGTCCATCTTCTTGAGTTGTTCGACTGCCATTTTGTCCCCTTTACGCTCGAATAATTTTTGCAGGAGTTGTCCGTAAGCCTTAATACTGGTGACCGGTGTTTTCAGTTCATGACTGGCAATTCCTAGAAACTCATCCTTCTGTCTTTCCAACATTTTCTCCTTAGTGACATCGGTAATAATTGAAGCCGCTGCTATCACTTCATGAGATTTATTGTGAATAGGAGCCGAATTAATATGTAGATCTAGTTCATCTCCATCATTTCTTTGATAGACCAGTTCGTAATCGATTATTTCTTTACCGGTTTTCAAGGCTTGGAACAAAGGCGATTCCTTAGGTTTAACCGGCGCGCCATTTATTTTAACATCAGGCAACACATCTCTTCCTATAACAAAATCTGTCGGAAGTTTAACGCCCAAAATAGTATCAATCCTTCTGTTGCGCTGGATTAATTTGCCATTATTGTCGGTAATGAGCACGCCCACAGGTAATTGCTCGATAATAGCCTCCAGTCTCCTTTTTCCATCACTCTCCTTTATAACGAGTTTATCTATACTTTGCTTAAGCCATCCGATAACAGCTCCAAGTACCAGATACATAATCATCAACACGGCGGTCGCCTCAAGGGCCGACTGAAGCTGCTGCCCGCTATAATTACGGCTAAATATGATATAGAAATAATATCCGATCGCTCCGATAACAGAAACTATCCCGCCGCGTATCCCCTCGCGGAAAGCGAAGTACATAATACAGGAGACATTAATGAAAATTATGTAAGCTCCAACAATCATCGGAGACTTAGCGATATGATAGGCGTATACCTCCGACAATATAATAATCGCCAGATTTATGAGTGCCGGAAATACTATGGAATAATGCGTATCGCCTAAATGACGCAGCGGGTTAAGATAGTTGAGTAATTTTTTCAAAAGGTTTACCACCCATAAAACAAATATTAATCACCATTGGACACGACAATAATTCCAATAAAAATGAAGACGTTCAAAATTTAATATTTTAAAGTAATAAAATTTAAATAATCGTGTAAGAATAAGGTAAGAATATACATTGGCTATTTAATTGATATAATTTCCTTTATGGCAAATCTCAGTATCGGAATAGTTGGACTTCCAAATGTCGGTAAGTCGGCGAACTATCCTTTTTGTACCATCGAACCCAACGTTGGTATAGTTGAAGTACCAGATGAGAGGCTGCCCAAACTCGCGAAGGTGGTGAATTCCACAAAAATCGTCCCGGCCGCTGTCGAATTCTACGATATCGCCGGACTCGTTCGCGGGGCTTCCAAAGGCGAAGGACTCGGTAATAAATTTCTCGCCCATATACGTGAGTGTGCAGCTATCGTCGAGGTAGTACGATTATTTGAAGATAATGAAGTTATTCATGTTTCCAATAAAATCGATCCTATAGACGATATAAAAACTATAGAAACCGAACTTCTCCTTGCGGACTTGGAGACGGTCCAAAAGCAAAAAGAGCCGAAAGGAAAAGCACCCAAAGAAGAGTTCCAAAAGTATGAAATCGTTCAAAAAATTAAACAAATTCTCGACAAAGGACTATGGGCTAATAAAATTGAGTTGAGCGATGAGGATAAAAAACTTATAGTGAGTTTGAATCTACTCACAATGAAGCCTGTGATATATCTTTTTAACGTCTCGGAAAAACAGCTTGAAAACAAAGAGGTTACGGAAAAAGAAATTATCCGAGTTCTCGCTGAGTCACACCCGGGCGAAACTGGTCATAAAAACTGGCTTTACTTGAATGCAAAGCTTGAGAATGAAGTTCTTGGATTTTCGCCCGAAGAACAAAAAGAATATCTGAAACAATACGGATTGGAAGAGACCGGTCTCAACCGCCTCATCAAAAAATCTTATGAAACATTGGGACTTATTTCATTCCTGACAGCCGGAGAAAAAGAAGTTCGTGCCTGGACTATTAGCCGAGGAACTCTTGCTCCCCAAGCCGCCGGCACGATCCACTCGGACTTTGAAAGCCACTTTATTAAAGCAGATATAGTCAAATTTGGGGAGTTTATAGCTGAAAACGGCTGGGCTGGGGCTCGGGAACATGGAAAAGTACAGACGGTCGGTAAAGATCACGCAATGGAAGATGACGACGTAGTCGAGTTCAAAGTAGGCGTTTAGAATTACTATTCAAAATCTCATACACCTTCTCCAATAGCTGATCCGGTGTTGTTTGAACTTTAAGCATTACGGTAACTCGCTTATAACCTGAAAACTTCATTTGCATGGCATCATTGATATTCAAATTCGTAAAAACTATAACCGGTATCTCTTTTCCCCAGGCATGCCCTCTCATTTCCTCAAGAACCGACATACCGTCCATTTGGGTCATAACCAGATCCAGTACAACCAGATCTGGTTTTTTATCGATGACGGCTTGTACTCCATCACGTCCATTTTTTGCTGTCGTCACGTCAAAACCTTCCGAAAAAAATATATGTGTATACAACTCATTAAGATTCGTATCGTCTTCTATCAAAACTATTTTCATTCCCATGAAATTATATATTTTTAACTGCCTCCAGGATATCGGGCGCATTTGGACAGTTGGCCACCTCATCAAAAGGTCTGAATACGCGAAGAAAATCTTCCATTGTTAGTTCGGATCTACCTCTGGAGGAAGCGATAAAATTTAAAAGCGCTATAGCTGCACATACATGAGTTTCTTCCCCTGCATGGCAAGATTCAAATCGACATCCGTCTACTTGGTGAGTAGCTCCACTTCTCGTTTCTTGTCGCTGCATACTGCTTAATTATAACATTTATGGACTCATGACTTCGCGACGCACGTAAATTCCGGAGTACATTCGTTTTCTATAGTTGGCGAGAATGATGCTATCTGTATACTCATACAGAGGTACATAATCGCGGCGGAATCTTTTATCTGAGTCGAAATCCGCTGCATTTGTCCATACATCATGAATTTCTATAAAAGTCGGCTTAATATCTTCGAAAACATACTTATAAAAAGCCGGCTTATTGTTATATAAAGTTTTTGCGATTGCTCTGTCGGTGAGCCCCGCAAGATCGTATACACGCAACTTGGCGTAATATAAAGTTCCGCCCATGTCTGCAAGTAGCACGGAAGGATTTTTTACATGATATTTTTTTGCCAGATCGTCAAATTCTCTCCCTTTTAGCTTCGCAACCAAACTGAATGTGACGATTGACTTCTTCTTAAAATAGATGGTACGGAATATAAATATCGATGCCAATAGAATAAATATTCCCGATATAAAAACTGTGAACAACATTCTGTAAAGTATTTTTTTCGGCAACTTACTATATAAAATCTCAACAAATATGGCTGTTAGGATAGGAAATGCCATCACAAAAGGGAGTCCGAAACGGACTTCCCCCATCCAATCTTCCGGCAGTAGACAATATATGACCATCCCGGTTATACACATTGAGAATATGATTAATATTTCTATTTTATGCGTGTTTTTCCGGATCACGTAATATAGACCTAATATAAATAATAAAACAAATATCCACATAAATTTCCACGATACAGACTGCATCAAGGTATACGCTTTCAATAGAACTGAATACACACTTAGAATGGAGGGTTGATGGACTTTTGCGTAATAGGTGTTTGGTAGAACATCATTAAAATACAAAAACCTAAATACTGTCATCCCCGTAATAAATGCCGTAAATAGCAGACTATACAACAAAAGATAGACTCTTGGGATCCGCTTGTTACCCAACAAAAACATTATTACACCAGCTATAAGACCAAATAATATCCCTTCGGTTCGGGTAATAAAAATCATAAAGGCCGTTATCGACATATCTACGAAATGAATAGAAGTATGAACATGAGATTCTCTAGTTATAACTAATTGATAAGTCAAAAATAAAATCAACATGTTATATAAAGGACTCTCTAGTCCTGACAGGCTCCACGCCACCCATGACGGGTTCAACGATAAATAAAACAGTACCGAAAAAGCCAAAACATCTGCCCTCGAGCTTATTCTTTTGAGTATCTTATAAATCAAAAGATAAGAAGCCGCAACGCATAGTATTCCGATCATTTTCGCCGTTATTAACGGATGGAAAATATGAAAGAAAAAAGTAAATGCAAGCACGACAACCCAGCTGAAATTGGAATACCCCTCAACGGGAGCAACACCGGGCTGAGACACCAAACCATGCCCGGAAGCTAAATTACGGGCATACACATACGAAATCCCGGCATCGTCTATGATCCAACTACCATAATACGCCACATGAAACAGGTATACCAAAAATGGTATTACGATAACTAACACATACAGAGGTAAGGTCCGAAGTCTATCACTCATCGACGAATTCAAATCGGGGTGATTCGCCAATTCCGTTTCCTGTTTGTTCGTCTTTTTCATAAAAATCTGGATATAAAGCGGTAAACTCTGCCTTTAATTTGGGAAAAAGGAGTTCGATTGCTTGTATTGCTGCCTGGGGAATCCGTTTCTCGACCTGATTCTTATGAGCAAAGAAAGTACCACAGCTGGTGAAACCGACCATTGCGGCAAATTTTGCCGTCATCAGCCTCAGGTAATTCTGATCGGAAAATGCTTCTTCAAGATCGGGCACATAATTTGCTCCGGTGAGTATCTTTTTTCTCAGTCTCTTAAACTCTTTTTTGAAATCAGATCTCCATGTTGGCTGTATCTTATCTAGACCTTCATTGACGGCTGTATTATAAAACCTTAGTTTACCCAAAAAAACTCTCTTGTTATGCCGGACTTCAGCCGAAGGATTATCGCAATCACACTCCCCCGTCCAACGTCCAAAACCATGACTACAGCTCCAGCTGGTCGGCCGCACTTTGGCTTGCGGTTTCTCCGGCTCTGAAAGTAATCTTTTTACCTCCATAGGCAAAAATCCTCGCGATTCGAGTACGTCGTGCATTCGCGCAAAGAAAAGATCCAAATATCTTACATGATGACCAATAGTTTCTCCATCTATCGCAGAAATTTTATTTGATTGCGGTTGATGAGAAAGCGTTTCCAGAAAGCTATCCGCATTTATCGTAGCCTGACGATTGAAGGCGATCTGTCCGCTCATTGCAGAGTCGGCAAGAATTGCCGTAATCGAAGTCCCGTCATCGTAAGATAACTGACAAACACAATTTTCCGGCCTTACACTCCCGTCACCATTCTGACGGGAAGGATCGGCGAACTCAACCTGAAAATCTCTCAGTGCAACATACTTGAACCCAACTTTGGCCGCTCTATTCAAAACTCGCGCATCAACTGCCATTTCCGGACAGAATAACCCATGGGGAGCAAATCCAAAATCTTCAGCATCGATCTCACGTGTCAGCTCAAGAATTGTTCCGATATCATCATCGGGTAATAACGGTAAGATTATATGAATTGGTGGGCCGGACAAAACGTGGTATTCACGATCGCTTAATGTGCGTATCTTCACCATAAGAAGCGTAAAAAAAGAACTCCAACCCGAAAGCTCTCCCGCCGGATAAGCTTTTTCGAACCAATATCTCAGTGAAGGAAAAAAAGTAATGTTGCTCTGGCGCAATACCCGGTCCATATCGGCCCGCAAAAAAACAGGCAAATAGGATTCCATAGCGATTTTATAGTTAACTTCCGAAAGAAGTCGGAAATGAACTCCTCCCTGAAGTTCGGGAAGTCTAATCGAAGGACCTATCTGTCCGCGTCGCTCCGGCTGATAAAAATGAAAAAAATGGCCAATCATTTTCGTCTTCTCTTCGGCCGTATAAGGTTTAATATCCATAGTCAATCTTTCTTTCTGTATTCAAATCTGACACTCGACTGGTTGATTTCGATAACTTTTACTTCGATATTTTCAGCTTCGCGCCAACCTGTATTCACACCGGCAAACCCTCCGAATGTAAAGTCAAGATTTGTTTCACGGCCTGATATGTTTACAGATAAAGTAACCGACTCAAAACAATCGTTGCATTGGGGTGGCATCGGACTTAATGATTTTATCTTTACACTGGTATATCTATCTATTTTTAAGGTTTTGCCGTTGTTTAAGGTATAAGCTACATTTGGTAGTAAACTCGAATCGTTTTCGCTGTTGCCGATATCACCACCCACAAAGACATATACCATCGCCAATATTAATATAAGTAAAACAGAAAGAATTGCGATACGGTAACGTACCTCGTATAACTTAATTTTTTTCATATGAGATTATATCGCGAAATAACCACCTCTCCATATTTGGAAATCTGCGAGTGTCGACTGGCCGTCGCCATCGAAATCGGCGGTATTTGTGTTTACTAATTTAAGATACTCCTTCCTCCAGGTTTCAAAATCAGACAGATTTATCACCCCGTCGCAGTTGGTATCTCCGCTTGATTTTTTTGGACAACCTATCGGAGTCACGGTTGGTGTGATTGTTGGAACTACTGTAAGCGATGGTGTGGGGGTGTTGGTTGGGGTAGATACATTGGCACAAGCGGGCGGTTGACGCTGCACTCCTGTACAGGAAGCCCCTGTCTGACCATTAGTTGGCTGTTGATCTATCTCGACTGCCTGTAATGCGCTTGCCGTACGTCCGCACTCAGTTGAATTTTGACCATATAAATCAGAGCACGCCTGGAGTACGGAGCGGTAAGCATAATTAAAATTACTTGTTTCAATAAGGTAAAGAGTTAGCGCTCGATACCATATCTGTAAACTCGCTGGCTTACCGATCCCAACCAGATTACAACCATTAAAGCTTCCTCCTTCGGACATCAAATAAAACGCCTTAGATATGACGGTCGAATTGGTATGTACTCCACCATTGTCGTTCGCCGAACAGGAATAAAATTGAGAAAAGAGCCTATCAGGGTGGGCTCCGCGTGGATCAGAAGGCGGATCGTCGGCCGACCGTATGACTCCGAGAGATGTGTCTTCACCCATTTTCCAGTCCGGATCAACGCCAGTAGCCATTATGTCGGAAATCGCCTCATTTAATGCTCCCGGCTGATTGCTAGAAAGCAAATTCGCCGAATGTTCCGTTACGCCATGAGTATATTCATGCGCGACAACATCTTGAGCCGCCATGCCTTTACAAAAAACCAACTGACTATAAGGCGCTTTCGCCCACAAAGCATTAGGACACTGTGTCTGAGTAGTAAGGTTTACGAACGCTTTCGACTGTGATCCTTTATTGTCATAACCATCACGGCCAAAAGTGTTTTTGTAAAAATTATAGACATCACCCAAATAAGTATAAGTATTATCAACGTCCTGGTTACCTACGGGAGACGATCCTTCGTGGCGCACACTGGGACAATTCGACAGTCCACCATCACAGTTATAAATCAACCGGTCAAGAGCTTCGTCAACAATAGATTCGGAATAAAGAATAGACCCGTCTAGACGACTCACAACATATCTGAAGGCAAACTGGACCGGCTCGGACATATCGCTTATTATCACTTCGGCTGCCGGATAAGTAGTAGAATCTTCCGATATTCCAACAAGTTTACCGTTAAAAAAAATGTCTTTGTTCGAGCGTATTGCAAGCGTTTCGATAGGTTTTTCTCTTGATGCAACCTCAATCGCTTTCTGCCCCGCGTCAGCCGGGGACAATACTGCCGAGACATGCGCAGTATGCGCCAGCAAGTTACCAGACACCGAATATATATCATGCCCATTAGCCAGATGGGCGGCAAACATAGCTCCAAAAACGGGAGTACCATCTATGGTTTGGCGATAATAATAGTGCTTTTTCCCACTCATCTCCTCCGTAGCTCTTATAACTCTCAAATTCCTGGAAAAATCAGCCGGAAACAATTTCGTACCAACAATGGTGTCTTCGCCATCCGAAAATACACCTTTCACGTCTGAATTTTGCAACTCCGGTTTTTTTTCTATGAAATCACTGACCGCCTGCATGTCGGATTGGCTGCTTGTAAAAATAGAGGTTTCATCACCAGTTATAAAAAATTGGAGTGTGCCACTTTCTGAGCTTACGTTGGAGTAGTCGGCCATTTTACTTTCATCTATGGTTACCGGAGTTTCTGCGTTGGTATCGACCGTTACCGAGCGTTTAATTGAAACCGTGAATAAAAAAATAATCAGGAATACCGCAAGCCAAAATAATATAATTCTCGGACGCATAACCACATAGTACCATAATTAAATTTGCTTGAACAGTTATCCAGATTTCTGATTCCTCAGATTGAAGACCTTAACATAAACTGTCCAGAATCTAATTGAAGAAAACAATGCGAATATAAAGCCGGCAAACCCGTCGACCAAGCCCAGATGTCTAAAATACATCGAAAAAAATGTACCAATTGGTTTACCGATAAAATAACAAGGGAAACACAATTCCTTACCTTCTTTGACAATAATATTGGCGTCTAGTGATGTGTATCTATTCCAGCGCATTAAATATCGGGAAAAATCGGGATCGGCATAGTGCAAAAGGTCTTTTTTTAAGTAACCTACTTTACCGCTTTTAACCTCGACATTTTCATGGACATTCTTGCAGGGAAAAAAAACAGTTCCACGTCGATACAATCTAACAGTGTAATCGGGATACTGACCCCCTTTCGTAAGAAACCGATTGAGAAAATAATTTTTCCGCGGTATCCAATATGCGTCGAGTGTAGAATCTTTGATTGTCTCCAATATCTCTCTTTTTAATTCCGAAGAAACCGCCTCATCAGCATCCAGTTGAAGTATCCAGTCTCCTGTCGCCGCATCCAGACTTTTCTGCTTGTTTATATGGAACATCGGTGGATTGTCGGTCTGAATGATCTTTATTTTCTTACCGTACGACTGGGCGATAGCTATAGTTTTGTCTTCCGATCCGCCATCTACTATTATTACCTCGTCGGCCACATCGTAAAAAGAATCCAAGGCATAGTGAATATTCGCTTCCTCATTAAAAACGGCGATACAAAGAGATAATTTCATGTAATTATTATATAATATATAATTCCTATGATAAATACGATCGCCAATGCTCTCGCCACCGGAATAATGGGCATGGATTTATTTATTATTACTCTTTTTTTGCTCTTCATACTGAAAATCACCATAAATTCCAAGTTGCTCGATAAAGCTACTCGTCTATACTCTCCCTATGCCTGGACTCTAGCCTTTCTGACAGCCCTCGCCTCCATGCTTGGCAGTCTTTTTTTCTCTGAAATTGCCAAATTACAACCATGCGTTTTATGCTGGTACCAAAGAATTTTCATGTATCCCCTACCTTTACTTCTATACATCTCCCTTATTCGCCGTGAAACCTCCATTAAACCTCATGTAATAGCACTTTCCGCGGTCGGCGCATTAATTGCCTCTTATCATTATTTCCTACAATTATTCCCAAATGCCCACATCGTTCCTTGTGAAGCTTTCAGCCCAGTATCCTGCACCGAAGGCTACACCTTCTATTATGGATATATATCTATACCTATGATGTCTCTGAGTGCTTTCCTTATGATCATCGTTTTGTTATTATCTTCGTCCAAGAATAAACATGCATAAACTGCTTTTTATCCCTCATAAAGTCCTAACAACCAAAACCGAACTGGTAAAAAGATTCGATGCTCGACTCAGAAAGCTCGCGGTAGAAATGGAAGAAATCCTAACAGCTCAATTTGATCCTCCGGGGGTAGGTTTGGCGGGGCCACAAATAGGAATCTCTAAAGCTATTTTTATAATGAAGCCAACTCCGACCTCGAAAACAGAGATCGTGATCAATCCGGAGATATTGGAAATCAAAAGTTCGACCAACGCTCAAGAAACCGATTCGGAGGATAAAAATACCGAACTCGAAGGATGTCTTTCTATACCTAAAATATGGTCTCCTGTCGTAAGATCTACCGGGGTGAAACTAAAATATCAAGATCTGGAAGGCGTATGGCATGAAAAATGGTATACCGGTTTTCGAGCGGTTATAGTTCAGCACGAAATTGACCACTTAAATGGGATTCTTTTTACACAAAGAGCTTTAGAACAAGGTAATAAGCTATATAAAGAGGACGGAGAATCTCTCTTGCCGATAAAACTAGGATAATATCACGAAAATCATCTCACATCGAAACTAACCTTCGATCCGACTTGGGGAATAATAATATTCGTACTGGTGTCGACCATCTTGGTTCTCTCGTTTCCCTTCTGAGGCAAAATCGAGATAGAAGCATTACCTGGTTTTTTTGTCTTGATAACTAAAGAAATTAGTTCATCGTCATGGAAAATAAGCTGGCTGGATTCGGTAATTCGTTTAACTCCCGTGACGGAAATGTAATCTTTATTTGAATGTGGATATATGTCTACCATTTCTTTCACCGATGATACACTGACAATTTCCGTAGCTGTTGGATCGAAGCTAATCAAAGAATCGTACCCTGTTATTTCCGCTCCGAGAGAGTCCGCTTTTAACTTTACAACGATTTGATCTCCAACCTGATAGTAAGGCTTTGATTCATCGACGGAAAGTGTCATCCAAGGAGTGTCGGTCATGTTTGCTGGGGTCTCGCTTCCCTTAATAAACGGGAGCGATTTTCTACCTGACATAAGAGCGAATATGAGCGCAAAACATACTATAAATACAACGATATAGAGAATAATAGAAAAATGTTGTCTGTTTTTTTGAATTAGTTTGTACATAGATTAATTTAATACTAATACACACTTGTCAAACATTGCAAGGGCATTAATAAATTAGAGCTCATCATATTTAACGTTTAACGATGCGATGACGAGCGACCAATCCTGAGTGTCAACAATACCATCGAGGTTCAGGTCTGCATTCGCAAGAGTAGCCGCATCGGTTTTGCCCAAGTTGTTCTGGATTAACGATGTGTCGTATGCATCCACAACCCCGTCCTGATTGGGCAAATCTCCCACCAGCATATATATCTTGCTGAAGTCTAAGCTATTCTGACCGGCTGCGATATTGACTTCTCCCGTGGAACATCTATATGTGCCACCAGAAGTTTCTGTGGGAGAAGCAGTGCATACTTTTTTCTGTACGTGTTTCGGACCCTTCACATATATACGGTATCCGGAGCCGACTGGAACATCGTTGAATCCGACGGCGCCTGTCCATATACCTTGTGCGTCAACGGTAAATGTACCGGTTTGTGGTGCCGATAGAAATCCGTCCTTACCAACCATTACTTTAACATTCATAGTTGAAGCGCCAGCTGGCTTTGCCAAAATACCCTGGAATTTTAGTTTCATGTTGAGTATCACATTTCCGGCAGGTTGAGTTGGGGTGATTGTTCCCGTCGGAGTTACGGTGCCTGTCGGCGTCACAGTCGTAGTGACTGTTGGTGTAACCGTTGGGGTAAGATTACCCGTGCCGAATGTAAAACTACCACTGTCGACAGTTTTATAAGCATAAGTATTCCCTGTGATATTACCAACCACCTGACTTGCCGCTTGGTCCAAAGTGATTGTGCCGGCACCATTATTCGTCCCTGTAAATTTCACAACCAATGTTACCGATGTAGGCAGATTTGCATCTGGTGCCGGATCAATCTTGGTCAGGTCCGGGTTCACCATTAAGTAAGAAGCCCTGGCGTTCGTGCTCGTGATTGTGTGTATCATTGTTGCCGAACGCACAAGCTCTCCCGGAGTCGGTAGAGGCCGCGGCAAAGTTACATCTACGGCAGTTATCGAGGCCATCCCTGTTGCCTTGAATGTAAGATCTAGGCCGGATATCTTATTTGTCGTAGACGGTACACCTGTTGTTGGATCTACGGTAACAATCGTGACCGTCATCGATTGTTCCTGATTCAATGGAAAATTGCCTGTTGCTGGTGTGAACCCTACTTTTACGGCTGGACCAGTTGTTTGTCCGCTCGTAGGTGTGGCGGTAGGAGGTGTCGTGGTTAAGGTTGTAGTTACACTTCCGGTCGTATATGTACCGGAGGTATTGCCGGCCAAAGCATACACATTACCAGTAATATTTCCTACTACTTGTGATGCGGCGGTATCAAGAGTTATTGATCCTCCAGTCGATGTGGCTTTATATTTAACCTGCAGAGTAACCTGCGCCGGTAAATTCGCATCGGCAGCGGGTGTCATTTTGGTCAAATCGGGGTCAACCATGATGTAAGAAGCATGGGCTTTATTTCCTCCCACTGTATAAATCATTCCCGCGGTTCTTACAACGGCTCCCGCATCCGGTAGAGGCTTAGGGGAGGTTACGTCGACGGATGTAAATGTGATATCTCCTGTTGCATTAAAAGTTAGGTCTAAACCAGAAATTTTATTTGCGGCTGCATCTGTATTTATAACTATGTTCAATATTTGATCTTGATTTGCCGGAATAGTTGCCGATGTAGGAGAGAAAGTAAATGTCGCTGTTGGCCCTACCGCTTGTGTCTTAACTTGATTTCTCTGAAAATATGATAATAAGTAGCCTATGGACAGTATTGCTATAAAACTAGCTATAAGAAGGGTTTCTTTGGATATTTTCATGTGATTTGTAGACATACAGTCAAGATACCGAAGATTTCAAAGAAAGTCAAGAATTATTTACTATTTTATGAATTGGCGAGTTTTACGAATGGAGTGACTTTATCAGCGATGTCTTTTTTTACTCTTTTAAGACATTTTGTACATAGTGAGACAGCGATGGTCTTACCATTCTCTATTATTTTTATATTCTGGAGATTGGGACGAAATACGCGGACAGTACGAGGAGCTCTTTTTTTCCATCTACCACCGGCTACACCACGATGGTGAGTACGTGACATTCCAAATAGCATTCCTTTTCCGCATTGATAACAAAACATTGTTGTAATTCTCTAAACGATTAAGTCTAATTATGATATCATAGAATCTTGAGGAAATCAAACGATGCTCCAGACTCTAATTCAATATCCTTATATCTTTTTATTATATATAGTGGCGATCCTAAGCGCTATATCTATTCATGAGTTCGCCCATGCCTGGACAGCAGACCATCTGGGAGATCCTACTCCCCGCCTACAAAAAAGACTAACGCTCAACCCCCTATCGCATCTGGAATTATATGGGTTACTTTTTCTGGTTATAGCCGGATTCGGCTGGGGTAAGCCAGTAGTTTACGATCCCTACAATCTCAAAAACCCTAGACGTGACGGTGCAATCATCTCTCTGGCAGGTCCGATCTCTAATATACTATTAGCGACACTTTTTTCAGTCGTACACTTGCTTATCCCCTCTTTCAGCTTCATGTCACTGATTTTTATCCGTGTAAATGTGAGCTTGGCTATTTTCAACTTACTTCCTATCCACCCTCTTGATGGATTCGGGATTGTTGAAGGCATTATTTCCAAAAAAAATCTTAAAAGTTGGCAAAAACTTAAAAAATACGGCATGATATTTTTGATTTTTCTCCTTATACCGCTCGGCAATACTTCCCTACTTAATGCAATCATGAGACCCCTCACCGATATTCTTATGATGATATTTACTGGTAGAAAACAGATATAACAACCGCACGTGTATTGAATAAAATCACCTCAGATTATTGAAGTGGATCATGACAACCTCTCACTCCGTCGGATCTCTGCGATAGCGTACCTCTATTATTCTCTCTGCTTTTTTTATAATATCGTCTATGCCCGCATTTGCACGCATATCAGTATTCATATCTTCTACATGATTATCTTGAAAACCGAGCAGTGGTCCATCTGTTTTTGAGGTATCAGCAGAACCTATGCCATTATCGAGCAGGAATTTATATACAGACTCCGTTGGCTGACCTTCATAATAATATATATGTTTAGGTTGGAGATCCGGATGCTCCCCAAAATAATTTACCCAATACAATTTGGCGGGCACCGGGTTTTCTGCTTTTCTCCAGCGAGCGGGAGACTGATCGATAATACTCCTTAAAACTTGAGTTGTTAGCTGCTTATTCAATCGCAGTTCATAAGCGATCTGTTCTGCCAACTTTTCTGCTTCAGGCTTATCCACACCTCTGTCCATAAGTTCGCCAGCTACTAAATTCTCAAACAATTCTCCTTTTGCTTGCCTTAAAAAGTATTCCTGTTCCTCATCGTAGTCGCGAAATTGCACCATTAGAGGCGAATTATCGATCCGTTCGCCCCATCTCAACAATTCGGTCACAAGTACTTCATTCTCCACCAACTCTCGCCTCTGTTTTCCATCAGTTTCGACTACCACCGAAGCGTATTTCGACCCAGTTTCAGGATCCACCTTCGTATTTGCCGGAAGAAATACTATCCCGCTATCTACCGGTATCCCCGGATTATCCGGATCAGTCCAAAAAAATACATCATTCCATTTGGTTTCGCTCTGAGGCCTGGTAAAATCTTTTTCCCATCCATTGAATGCAAACGGATACTGGGACGCGAGTATATCTGATGGGTATAAAAAAAATACTTCGTTATCTGTCTCTCCTCCGTAATATTTATCAGAGACTATTTGTGAAGCGAAGTGTGTTGCGGTAATATCTGGGTATCTTGGAGCTGCGGCAAGATGACGGGTGAGAAATCTCCTGAACAAATCCTTAGCCTCATCTTCATTGTCGATATCGACTAAAAATTTATCCAAGAAAGCCGCAATAGTTTCTTCTTTTCTATCAATAATTCCAACCCGCGCTAAAGGAGGGTAAATACTCCGGCTGCTATCCATAACATCAATAAAACCGTTATTAAACTCATGGAATGTCGAATCATGATTTACCATAGCATCGTTTCCTGTATGATCACGGAATCCCTGCCTTGTCACATGTGCCAAAAAATATGGATTTAGTCTTCGCCAAAGTTTAATATACTGTTCACTATTTAGACTTGCTAGCACTTCCGGTTTTAAGAGATCGCGCTTTTGTTCATTGCTCAGTGGAATATTTTCCATTTTTTGATAATAAGCCTCGAGCATTGCCCTTGGATCTGGCAACTCAGGCAGTTGCCTCTTCAGTTTTTCAAGCTCTCCCTCCACCTTCTCTCTATCCTGCTCTAAAGTGGATCTATCGTTTATTAGCGTATTAATTTGCAAGTTTAAATCTGCTGCTTGCTGATCTGTAATTCCCATCAACTGCTTCAGTCTGACATCTAAGCGTTTCATGCGCACATTTAGTTCTTGCCTCTTGGCATATTCAGCGGAATCTAATTCTTTTCCTTGATTTGCCAATGAATCAAGAGTTTGTTCTTCTGTTGCCGACTGTGTTGCGATTGTTCTTATCTGCGACCTTAATGCGGCGATATCGTCAGCAGTCTTATCCCGCCCCCCTTGATCGGTAGTCTTAGAGATCATCCGGGGACTGATCA
>CAYMOO010000015.1:0-262 GCA_964392185.1 uncultured Gammaproteobacteria bacterium | reverse complement strand
TTTCAACCGCATTTTTTACACGCTCAGCTGTGTGTGCTGAAATATCTGACTCACTATCTGTCATAAATTTATTATATATAAAAATTATTGTTCAAGTATATTATGCAGATATACTGAGAAGGCCATTATTCATCACCTCTTTTTCCTTTACGAAAGCTAATATAACAAAAATACCTATATATCTGATTTAGTAAACAACATCCTGTCAAGACTTTCCCACTGGTTTGAGGTAATACCAGAATATCTTTCTCTTAAAACATAA
>CAYMOO010000014.1:15993-17383 GCA_964392185.1 uncultured Gammaproteobacteria bacterium | reverse complement strand
GAAGTGTTGTTGCTCATGGGGGTGAACCTAGAATGCAAAAAATAAAATCAGAAATTATCAATCAATTTAATATCGGCTTTATAAGCGAGGCTCAGTTATTGGTAAAACCGGAGGGAAAAAGAGTTAATGCGATCGAAGCGCTTGATGGCCAATTGATAACTAAAACGTCAATATCAAACACTAAAGTAATAAATAACAACGTTATTTCGGATCCGGCTCAAGATTTACTAAAGATCGTGGTTGTAAATCGCTACAACAAATCCAGACCAGCGGTCGGATTTATAAAAAATTTCGGTATAAAACATGGAGCTATTGCCTCTTCGGTCGCGCATGATTCGCACAATGTGGTTGCGGTCGGAGCAGATGATAAGATGATCGCCAAGGCGGTCAACCTGCTTATCGAAGAAAAAGGCGGTGTTTCTGCAGTTTCCGAAACCTTGGAAGAGATGCTGCCATTGCCGATTGCTGGATTGATGAGCGACCAGGATGGTTTTGAAGTTGGTAGAAGTTACACAAAAGTCGATGCCTTAGCCAAAGAACTGGGTTCAACCTTAACTGCTCCTTTCATGACGCTTTCCTTTATGGCTTTACCAGTCATACCCCAGTTAAAGATGACCGATAAAGGTTTGTTTGATGTAAATAAATTTTCCTACGCGAAGTTATTTGCTATTTAATATTCTTTTTTCTGCGCGTTGTTTATTTTGCGTTCCCGATATAAACCGTTGCGGAAGAGTCTGGCTGGGTAAAGCTGACCGTTTTGCAGGGTTTTCCATATTGTGTATTTATAGTACGTGGATCGGTATTCGTCCATCCGGATTGTAAAGTTTCACAGACGGTGTATGTTCCTTGACCGGGCAGCGATCGTCCTGTATTCGCGTTGCCGCTGCTATTTGTATTTATGGTAGTGAATAATGTACCTGATGGGCTATAAAAAGACACTTTCCATTGACTTAGTCCGGATTCGTTTGAATTTTTTGAGCCATTTTTATTTTTGTCGTTATAGATGTTGGCGGTGATTTGGTTGTTTTGTTGGACGATAAAAGTACAACTGCCGTTTACTCCTTTATTGAGGTGTAGCGATAGGGAGCCGTTTTGAATACTTAGGCTTTTTGAATCGACGACGACTCCGGCGTCGCAGATAATGTTGCCTACGTTCCAGGAGCTGGAAGAAACATTAATGCCGAATGTATACACGTGGTTCACAACAAGGGAAAATGATTTTGACTTATGATAGCTGTCTTTGTCGTCATTTGTCGGATCGTCCAATTTGAATGTACCACCTCCCAATTCGGTTGGATTTGTAAATTCTATATTCGATCCTGAATCTGGTATAGAATCGAGAATGATCGTGAATGTTGAAGGAGCGGATGTTGGGGTCGGTGTGGGAGTT
>CAYMOO010000014.1:0-15893 GCA_964392185.1 uncultured Gammaproteobacteria bacterium | reverse complement strand
GCTGTTGGGAGTGGCGATGGTGTAGGCGTTGCTGCGGGAAAGGTGGTTTTTAGTGATATAACCGCATTCTGTTTTTGTCCTTTCCAATATGCCACATTCAAGTCATGTAAAACGAAAAAAGCGTATCCATCTTGCCCATTCTTGATAACTCTTGTAGCCATCATGTCGCCGTTTCCGGCTACGAAAATCTGACCGAACGGATTTGGTTTTTCTGTATGACCGGTAATTGTCGTGACGGATGGCGCTTGTCGGTTTGTAAGAGGTAAGACTCCGTTGATGTCTGTTATACCAGATTGTTCGGGAATATTATCGAAGATCTCGGAGTATGGGTCACGCTGGAACATGTCTACCTGTGCATTGGCAACCGGCTGGTTTTGTGCATCTAATATTTGAACACTTGTATTGTCTGGAGTGTCGAATAAATATTCTCCATAAAATCCGCGCCGATGTCCTGTATTGCTTTGTAACCCGGCTGCGGTATGGAAGGAGTACGCGGTGTGATCTGTATATGGACTTATGTCGCCTCCACCCATCAAATCATATCCTGGAAAATTCATTCCGTTGTATGGAAAGCGCGATCTTGTAACTAAATTTCCATTCACATCGTTCATTTGAAGTCCATTATTGGTTGGGGCTTCCGGAATATTCATCATGTATAAATCGATCCCTCCCAATTGGTGCGTTAGTTCATGAATCAAGCCCCAATCTATTGCGGTTGCAAACTGTGAAGCATACTGTTGATAAAAGCCGCCGTTGCCGCGTGCATTTGTCGAGTCGGCGTCGGTTGATTGCCAGCGTCCGTCAATAAGATTTATGTCGGGGTCGGTGTTGCGGGGTGAACCACCACCGTCCATTTCGTCTCCCACTACAAATTTATCTATTCTAACTTGATCCGTGACGCCGTTTGGCACATTGGGATAAACGGCTTTGCTCAAATTCTGATTGAGGGTTGTGATGTGCCACTGCATCCAATCTTCAAAAGAGAATGTACCCACACCATTCAGTAGCGCATTGAATGCGTTGTATTGGCCTGTTTCTACCCAATAGGATAGAGTGAGGTCCCGAGAGTGGATGGTTAGTTGATTATTTATGAGAGTTTGTTCTCCGGATGGGGGGTTTACTAAGGAAGCCTTGAATAATATTGTATCGTTTTGACCGGACCATTGAGTATTGAAAGTCGAGATAGCAACATCGGTATTCACATTAAGGTTAGTTCCGCTAAACTGACCTTCGGATATTTTAGAACCATTAACATACCATTCATAAGTAATAGCCGAGTCGATAGGAGAATTTTTAGCCGTGACATGAGCTTCATATGTGATATTTTCTCCTACATCAGGCCAACGTTTTTGAGTCTCCGTACCTGGACATAGTTGAGGGACATTGTTTGGGTACTGGACACAGTAGCGATAATATCTCGGTGTACGAGCGATATAGATCACGTCAAGATCCGGAGAGGTTGTCCCAATAGCGGCTGTTGTTATGTTTGTCTCCATTGTTGTACTTGCTGTTGAAGATGTTTTCATTAATGGCGAAGTTTTTTGACCAGAGCTAAGATCGCGTAGTTTATTCATGAATAGATTGTCATCTGCAGCACTGGAGTAGGATGATGTTTCTCTTGGGTCAGGAGCCATTTTCGTGTCCGCAGCAGGTCTGAGTTCTTTTTCTGCGGCGTATGTCTCCGTTTTTATGGGTTTTTTATCAGCGTTTAAGATAACTGAAAAAATAAATACGAAACCAAAAAAAGAAAAAACAAATATAGAAATCCAAAATCTTGTAGATGAATTTTGACTATACATATAAATCTGGTATTACCAGCGTTAATTAACGATATAACAGGTGCACCAGGTTTGTCAATGGGGACATCGAATAGTAACTAAAATATTTTTGATAGAATATTTCATGGAATTGATCCTCGATCTGCATATACATTCACATTATTCCAGAGCGACAAGCCGTGACTGTAACCTGGAAGGACTCTATAAATGGGGAAAAATAAAAGGTATAAATATAATAGGTACGGGTGATTTTACTCATCCAGCCTGGTTTGCCGAACTTCAGGAAAAATTGGAGCCGGCTGAACCTGGTTTGTATCGACTAAAAGAAAATCTAAGTAAGTCAATAGACGCAGAATTGCCTAAATCCGTCAGGAATAATTTGATGCGTTTTATTCTTACGGTAGAAATCAGCAACATTTATTCAAAATCAGGAAAAGTAAGGAAACTCCATAATGTTGTTGTTGCCCCTTCATTTGAATGTGTCTCGGAAATAAATACACAACTTGCTAGAATAGGCAATCTTAAAGCCGATGGTAGGCCTATTTTGGGGCTTGACAGTAAGGAATTATTGCGAATGACTCTGAAAACGGATAGCAGAATGTTGTTTATTCCGGCTCATATATGGACCCCTTGGTTTGCGATGTTTGGATCCAAGTCTGGTTTTGATACTATCGAGGAAGCCTTTGAGGAGCTAACGCCAGAAATAAAAGCAATCGAGACGGGACTTTCTTCAGATCCATTCATGAATTGGCGACTTGATCAATTGAAAAATGTCGCCATTCTCTCAAACTCAGATGCCCACTCACCGCAAAAACTAGGTAGAGAGGCGACAGTGTTGAATTTAGATATGAAGGCTTCGTTGTCGGAGCTTTCTTACGATAATATAATTGATGCGATACGTAAAAACGATGAAAGATTGGTCGGAACGATTGAATTTTTTCCCCAAGAAGGCAAATATCACTTCGATGGTCATAGAGCTTGTAAGATAAGATTTACCCCGGAGGAAACTAAGAAGCACCAGGGGATATGTCCCGTATGTCATAACCCTTTGACGGTCGGTGTAGATTATCGCGTTGGAGAGTTGGCTAATCATGCGGAGACTTATAGGCCAGGGAAGCATAAGTCAGTGGAATACATTATACCGTTAACAGAAGTTATTGCCGAACTCGAAGGTGTGAAATCGGCAACAAAAAATGTTTGGGGGATATATGAGCGTGTATACTCGGCTTTGGGGAATGAATTTGATATCCTAAGAAAAATTTCTACAGAAGAAATCGCGGAGGCCGGATTCAGTAATTTGTCAGACGCGATAAAAAGAATGCGTAGCGGTAAAGTATATGTTGATCCGGGATATGATGGAGTATACGGGGTTATAAAAGTATACGGCAATAGAACAGAAAGCCAAACTTCCGGTGAGCAACTACTCTTTGATCTTGGTTGAATATTTGGTACAGTAAATTTACTGGTCTAACCTATATAGCTAAATCTGTACCGCATATTTATGAAGAGAATACCTGGTTATTTTTATAGAAAAAAGGGCATTGCCTCACCTATCGCTATAATTGCCGTATTTTTGGGTGCTATCGTTGGACTACTTTATATTTTTGCTGTTTTACACGGAGGTAGCCTTAGAAATTCCAACGCTCAAGGCTGTGCTTCAACGAATATTCAACTCACACAACCAACGGTAGGTGTCATCGACCCTACCCAAGTCATATCTTGGACTTCCAATACCAATTGCGGTACCAACTACAATTTGGCCATCGATTTATTATTTGAAGATAATATTATCCCCTGTAGTGTAGTTAGTGTGAGTAATCCATGTGTCTATACCACCGGAACTTCGTATGCTTTTAATGCGTTTATCCCCGGATCGGCCTATATTATAACCGTCTATGCCTACAATAACTCGACGGCCAAATGGGAGCAAGCGCCTCCACAGACTGTAATTGTAGCGTATCCACCCAATACCCCCAACTGCGTTTCGGTTTGTAGTACCGCTAAAGTGGGGCGTTCATTGCAGCAATGCGATCTGGCTTGTCAGGGAGTGGCTCCAACGGTAGCTCCCGCAGCTGATTTGATTATTTCCGACGCCTCCGTCTCTTTCGATGCTACTAACGGAATGACGCTCGCAACCGGTATAAAAAATCAAGGGAATTCAACGGTGAATTATATCGGCGCTCACTCATTACAATATGAAGTGAAAGAATTAGGAGTAAGTCGTTGTCTTACTACTTTCCCACATGGTATTGCCAATCTCGCCCCAGGTGCAGTCTCCAGTTTCAATATATATTTTCCAACCCTAGTGTATTCGAGTTGTCCAGCTTTTACTCCGGTTGTCGGTACGCAGTATTCACTGACAATTACCGCTGATATACCTTCTGTAGTCTCAGAAAGTAATGAGAGTAATAATTCCTTCACGATTAATTTTGTTCATGGCACGAACACAGCTCCTACAGCAACACCTGCCCCCAATGCCTGCTTCAGTAACATTTCTGTTGGTGCTGGAGCTGCGAATCCGAATGGAATCTTTGATTGTTCATTTAATTTCGACCCCGCCCAGGTAAATCAAGCCGGTTTAACTTGTTCCATGGAGGTGTATGGTCAGACGGGTACCTATGCATCAGGAGCCAGTTGTCCGCTCAACGGGATTCAGGTAAATACAAATAGAGTGACCGTACCTTGTATTGGCACCAATACTCCTGGTACTTATGTGATGGTGGGCCGAAATAGTGGCGGTGTGCCCGTCTCATGCGCAGTGCAGGAAGTACGTTCCGCACCTTTTACTGTGGCTGCCCCCACGGTCACTCCTATCATAACCGCAACGCTTGCTCCAACCGCGACCCCAACGGCATGTTCCGCATCGGCTACGCCCCAGTTTGTCACTCCGCAAGGCAATGCGGTGACAGCCAGCTTAACCCCTTACAGTATAAGTTGGACAACGCCCGCAGGAGCAACCGCATTCAATATCAAAATAAATGATCTGGGTATTAATAATTCCGAGATAAGGTTCAATACAGACTGCACTTTAGCTCCATTTCCCGGTGATTTATGTATAGATGGAGCTTTGGCGCCTTCGACACCATATTTATTTCAGGATGGTCACTCTTACACAATAACTGTTGTAGCCACTGGTCCCTGTGGAACGAGTAATCCCGCGATAATAAATGTAACCGCATCTGCAAATTTAACAACCTGCACCATTCAGGGTTATAAATCTACCTGGACAAATGACCCCGCACTGAACTCTCAGGTAAGCGGATTTAATATTTCCACAGTCAACACTTTAGGGACCATATCTTATTCTTCCGTGTCCAATCCTTACGCATTTACTGTTCCCGGTGCGGCTGACTATACAGTCTCGAGTTATATAGGTAACGGTTTTGCCACATCCTCGACGATGTGTATCAACAAAACCGATTGTCATGTCCAAACCGATCCCAGTCTTACTCAGGGGACAACAAGATCTTTTCGGTGTCCTGCCGGTGGTTTTGTCGATTTATGGTGGCACTATCAACAGGCGACAAGTTGTGTCCCTCTATCAGCTCCGAATATTTCAAATATAGTAGTTAATCCAAATGGAATACTTTTGCCTGCAATAAATATTGTTCAAGTCGATTGGCAAAATACAGCTGCAACAAACCCAGTAAGCTACAAGATTGAGTATTCTACAGATAACATGGCTACTTGGGTATCACCGACAAGTAACGCGAGTGGCACAAGCTATACTACTTATTTATCTGATGCTTATTTGAATCCCTGTTTCCGTATTTCTCCCATAGATGCATGCGGAGGTATTGGATTATCTTCGGTTCCAAAATGTTACAATGACTTCAATACTGCTCTCCCGACCCCAACACCGACGATTCCTGGGCAAATAGCCACTCCAACGCCGACACTTATTCCAACGACATCATTATTACAGTGTTATGGTACACAACATTGTACTAACGGCAATGCTACTTTATTTGAATACTGTGGTGACTGTGTTGGGATGGGGTGCCGCCCTGGGTTCACATGTGCGGACCCAACCTACACTTGCAAAACATATCCGGGAAAAGTATTTTTCTTCGATACGGCATACCCCATAAACTGTGCGCTTCTAACCCCGACTCCCACCGTGGGAGCGGCGCCTGTCCAAGTTACATGTTCGAGTTGTGACGCACGCAATCCATATTTATGTTCGACTACCAGCGGCGGAGCCACTTTCCCTGGTGGATCGACTTTTTGCTGGTCACAGCCAGCTCCACAATCGTCCTTTATATGTAATTTATGTCCGGGACTGGGAGGTGGGGTTTTGCCGACGGCTACTCCATTCCCACCCGGCGGTGGTAATCCGTCCGCACCTTCGGTACCGGCGAATCCTGTTACAAGGACACAGATCGGTAACCAACTCGAAAGAATAACTATTACTTGGAATCCGATAACTTCAGGAAATCCCAAACTGGAGATTAGTATAGACGGTGGAGTGACATGGCAAACCAGATTAGATGGAACAACGGCCTATCCATGGAACTACTATACAACAACAATCTCAAATGCTGTTGGATTACCGATTTTAATAAGATTTTCAGTGGTTGGTCCTAATGGCCAGGTAAGTGGTCCGGTGAACATCGCCGTACCACCTAGTGGAGGAGGGGGCGGCGGTGGAGGCGGAGGTGGTGGAGGAGGGGGAGGAGGTGGTGGAGGAGGCTATGTTCGTCCGAAATCGGCACCGGTTTCTCCAGTATTACTTATTGCCGGAGGTATTATAATCGCTCTTGTAATTGCGGCTTTTATGATTGGGGTATAATTGCGGTTATGATATTGGCGCAATGCTTGAGCGAAAGCCAGAGGAGAATAATTACTTCGGAAGCACCGTTGCTACTTATTTCCGCAGGTCCTGGTACGGGCAAAACTCACACTCTTGTCAATAGAATTAGATATTTAATTTCTGAAAAAAAAATACCTGCAAATTCTATCGCGGCTATTACCTTCACAAAAAAAGCGGCGATAGAATTGAAAGAGCGTTTAATTAACGAAACAAAAAAAGACACTCCTTTTATCGGCACATTTCATGCATTCTCTACGGTAATAATCAGTCAATGTGAAGGGCGCGATCTAGAAATAATTACTGAGAAAGAGCGCGAAGAAATCGTCTCTGATCTTTATAGAAAAAAAACGAAAGAAACTTTTTCCAAACGCCAAATTTCACTATATATTACTAAGAAGAAAAATCAGCTCAACTGCCATGATGATCCACTGGTCGATGAATATAATAAGCGATTGTCGGATTTGGGTAAAGTCGATTACGACGATATTATACAAGGCGCTTTTAGGGTAATTTCTTCCGATATCGGAAGAAATTTCATACGGAGTATCGGCTACATGAATGTTGACGAATTTCAAGATACTAGTGAGATACAACTGGAATTGGTTAAAGTCTTCCTCAGATCGGGGGCTTCTTTATTTGCGATTGGTGACCCACGACAATCGATTTATTCTTTCCGAGGTGCGGGCGCTGAGGCATTTGATGGAATCAAGAATGAATTCCCTAAAGTTGAGCAATATAGTTTGGAAATAAATTACCGCTCACAAGAAGCTATAGTTAGAGCTGCAGAAAGTTTATTTCCCGGGGAGGTAGCTTTAAGATGGTCTAGATCGGGAGAGGGTTCGGCGACGATTATAGAAACTCTCGATGAGTTTACCGAGGCGGATTTTATACTCAGGCAGATGAATTCATATATTGGAGGTATTGATCTTAATAACACTGTCAGCGCTCACGAGGAAGTTTTGCACTTTTCTGATTTCGCGGTAATTTACAGATCTCATCATATAAGAAGAATCATCGAAGAGAAAATGTTCAATTCCGGTATTCCATATCAGATTATAGGAGAAGGATCACCTTATGGAAACCCGTTCATAGTCGAGGTTATAAATTATTTAATGGACATAGATAATAATAAAATTTCTGTAATTGAGCAGCTCAGCGAAGAAAACATTGATGTAAAAGCCAATATCACTAAATTGATAGATTCTGTTATACAATATTTGAACCTAAGACAACCAGAATTAGCCAAAGGTATTCGTCCATTTGAACTCACTCAGTTCAAGCAGTCATTCTTAAGATTCGATAAATATACCGATAGTCTAAAGAAAGCACTTGCTTATATTGGTTACTTATTGCAGCATGAATATTACGATCCGTCAGCCGACCGAGTAACCCTTATGACTATACACGCCTCAAAAGGGCTGGAGTTTAAGTCTGTTTTTTTGGCTGGTTTCGAAGAAGGTATCATTCCGATTGTAAGGCCAGGATCGGAGACGAACATAGAAGAAGAGAAGCGTTTACTTTATGTTGCGATGACCAGAGCGGCAAACTTACTCCAGCTTATTCGTACGCGTAGCCGTGCCAAAAAACCAACGAAGATCTCCCGATTTGAAAAAATGATTGTGAAAGATACTGGTTTTCTTCTAGATCCATCATTGCCTTCAATTGAACGGAAACGATCAAGGCAAAAAGATAAACGCAACCAAATGAAAATGTTCTGATATGATATTTGAATCATGGATATGAACGAATTAACATTTATTACTGGAAATAAAGCTAAAGTAGCGGTCGTGGGCCGATATTTTGACTTACCTTTCCAGCATCGCGAGGTAGATTTGCCGGAAATACAATCTCTCGATCTTGAAGAGATAGTTGGGGCTAAAGTTATGGCGGCATATAAAGTTGTCGGCGCGCCGGTTTTTGTCGAAGATGTATCGCTTGTATTTCATGTGCTGGGCAAACTTCCTGGTCCTTTAATAAAGTGGTTTCTGTTAGAGCTGGGGAACGAAGGTCTGTGTCGATTACTAAATGGCTATAACAGCCGTTTGGCAACAGCAACAGTCATATATGGATATTATGACGGGATTGAAGTCAAGATGTTCTCGGGGTCAATGAATGGTGTTATTTCAGAGTCACCTCGTGGTATTCGGGCTTTTGGATGGGACCCTATATTTATACCGGAGGGATATCAGGAAACATGGAGCGAGCTTGCTATTGAAAAAAGAGATAAAATTTCGATGCGTGTCCAGGCACTCGGCAAACTACGGTCTTATTTGGTGGGGTGATTATCTTATTCTATCGGTATTTTTCGCTATAAAAACATGTAATTATAATGTATAATAATATGTCTTATAGTAATTTTGAGTATTTTTAATGGATAAAAAAAGATTATATCTGGGGGGACTTGTTCTTATAGCAGGGGCGATGATCGCCAATATAGTGAATTTGGCACTTAATCTATACTTAGGAAAAAAGCTTTCCGTTGTTGATTTTGGTGAATTGTCATTTTATACAAGCCTACTATATATAGTTTCTATACCACTCGGATGTTATTCTGAGACGGTGGGGCATACAATGGCACAGCTATACGGTAAATACTCCAGTCATTATGCGAAAGGATATTTTGACTATATACTTGGAAAGTCGATAATTTTTGGGATTGCCGCGATGATTTTATGGGCACTGGTTTCTCCACTTTTATCGGCATTTTTCCATATCCGAACACCCTTTTTAATCCTTTCATTTTCATTTATATGGCTCATATATGTTCTAAGTGCCAATTTTTCTGGATTTTTGAAGGGCACTATGTCTTTCGAGAAGATCCCGGCCAGGAATTTGACAGAAGCACTTAGCCGATTCGCATTCGTTTTTTTAATAATTTCCATCGGATTTCCAAGGTATGTTTTTTTGGCGATCCCGCTTTCGCTTTTTATGGAAACACTCTTAGGCTGGTATTTTTCACAAAAGTTAAAAGGCGAGAAAATTCATCAAAAAGATGAAAAATTTAACAAGAAATTTTTCCTTAACTCGCTTGTAAGTGCAATTCCGGTAATAACCTTTTTAAGTCTAGATGTTTTATTGGTAAAGCACTATCTCTCAGCACAGGAGGCGGGGCAGTATGGCCTTATATCGCTCATCGGCAAGATGACTTATTTTTTCGGCATGCTCTTAGGTCCACTTATGATTCCGCTAGTTTCCCATAATCAGGGTGCTAATAAGGGTAGCCGCAACACTTTTCTCTTCCTTTTTGCCGCGACGGCGTTTTTTTCCTTCGGTTCGTTGGCCGGATTGGGTTTGCTTGGTAACTACATAGTGCCCCTGGTCTTCAAAGAAAAGGCTATGGCGATTTTACCCGTTTTGCCGGTATATGTTTTTGCCATGGCGGTTTTTACCACTTCCCAGCCGATAGTTTCGTTTTTACAAGCAAAAGAAAAATATATATTTGCTCGGATCGGTATAACCGTATCGGTTCTTCAGATATTTTTGGTGAATATTTTCCATGCCAATCTCATGCAGGTGGTATGGGTTATGGTCGTAGTCAGTCTATTTAATTTTTCCACGATGGTAGGGATGCTTGCCTACGAAGAGCGTCATCGTATTATCCGTTTGCTGAAGCATGCATATTAAGACAGATGGAAAAAAAATTGTTACATATAACCTATCTCGATTTTGATGATATACGCAATCCGCTCCTTGCGGCCGGCCAGGCGCAGGCGACATTTCAGGTAGCGCGCCGGATGGTACGCCTTGGTCATAAGGTGACCGTAATTTCATCCCGTTTTCCTGGTGCGAAAGATCGGATCGAGGAAGGAATACATTACCGCCATATCGGAATATCTACTAACAATATCAAAGTAAATAATTTTATCTACATCTTGGCTCTGCCTTTTGCAGTTATGCGATTAAAATGCGACATTATCGTCGAGTGTTTCACCGCTCCTATATCTACCTTATTTTCTCCCGTTTTTACGAAAATACCCGTTGTTGTTTTGCCGTCTATGTTCAATGCAGAAGAATTTACCCGTAAGTATAAATTTCCTTTCCATATCATCGAGAGGTTTGGTGTAAGGTTTTACAAATATATGATGCCGTACTCCAATATAGACGAGGGAAAAATAAAGAAAATGAATCCAAAGGTAAAGACGAAAATAGTTCCCCAAGGCGTAGGTGAAGAATACTTGAATCTGGAGGCGAAGAAGCCGGAGTACATTCTTTTTCTAAGTCGTTTCGATATGGCTCAAAAAGGCATAGATCTGCTTCTGAAAGCATACGCGTCGATAAAAGATATAACACCTTATCCGCTTCTTATTGCCGGCCGCGGTCCGGATAAGCAGAAAATCGAAGCTCTTATCAAAGAACTCGAGCTTGAAGATAGAGTAAAAATGGCGTCCGGACTGTATGGAAAAGAAAAACTTGATGTCATGTCTAAAGCCGTTTTGGTGGCTTTTCCATCCCGACATGATGAGCTGTCATTGTGGGCACTTGAGGCGCTGGGCGCCGGCTTACCGTTAGTCGCCTTTGATTTACCTGAAGCAGCCTGGATGGGTAATGAGGCGGCTCTCAAAGCTACTCCCTTCGATACCGATTCATATGGTAAGCTATTAGTCGAGGCATGTCTGGTAGAAAAAAATAATCAAATGCGCGAAAGTGCCCGTACGCTTGCGCGGAAGTACTCATGGGAATCTGTAGTTTCCCAGATAGAAAGTTTTATGTACGAAATTATCAGTCTTGAGTCAAAAAATGCCTAAGATAATCCCAACCAAACTATCGCAGATTTTTGAAATACCCAAAATTACCGATGAAGGATATCTTTGTTTTATGGAAGAGGGGGCGCACATTCCATTCCCGATTGCCCGTGTCTACTATATATTTGATGTCATAAAAAATGCCGTCCGCGGCCGACATGCTCACCGTAAAACCAAACAAATACTTTTTTGCATCCAAGGAAGTATAACTATAGTTCTGGATAATGGAGACGATAAAGAAGCTATAACCCTTAAGAAACCGAATGAAGGATTACTTCTCGATACGATGATGTGGCACGAGATGGTAGCTTTTAAGGAAGGAACAGTTCTATTAGTTATTGCCTCGGAGAAGTTTGAAGAGGCAGATTATATTAGAGATTACCGCGAATTTTTGCGGGAAAAAGAAGGAGGAAAAATATGATAGTCATGAATGATTTTCAAGCAGAATATCGCTTCCAAAAAAAAGTTGTCGATGAGGCGATTAACCGTGTCCTGACGAGTGGTTGGTATATTCTTGGTCACGAAGTTGAAGCCTTTGAAAAATCTTTTGCGGCATATGTAGGTTCAAAATATGCGATAGGTGTAGCAAGTGGCCTTGACGCTCTGCAGATTTCTCTTATGGCTCTTGGTGTAGGTCCGGGAGATGAGGTGATTACTGTATCCAATTCTGCTGTTGCAACGGCACTTGCAATCACCAATACCGGAGCGAAAGCTGTTTTTGTCGACATCGATGAATACTATCATCTCGATTCATCCAAACTCGAAGCGGCAATAACCGCAAAGACAAAAGCAATCATTCCCGTCCATCTTTTTGGACAAGCGACAGATATAGTTGCGACCAAAAAAATAGCTGACTCCCACGGGATAGCTATTGTCGAGGACGCCTGCCAGGCTCATGGTGCGAAGTTCGCTGACAAACATACGGGTACTTTTGGTATCACCGGATGTTTCAGTTTTTACCCGACTAAAAATCTTGGGGCGTATGGTGATGGTGGCGCTATCGTGACGGATTCGCTGGAAATTTACGAAAAATGCAAAATGCTCCGGAACTATGGGCAAAAAGTACGCTACTATCATGAAGTTAAAGGAATAAATAGTCGTTTGGATGAAATCCAAGCTGCTATTCTTTCGGCAAAGATACCCACTCTTGACGAGCTTATTCAAAAACGCCGTAAAATCGGTGAGGTTTATCTGAAAGAGCTTTCCGGAATTTCTCAAATTATCCTTCCAAAGACAAGGGTAGGTGGCTACCATTCTTTCCATCTTTTCGCGATTCAAGCGGAGAAGCGAGACGAACTGCAAGCTTTTCTTAAAGAAAATGGCGTAGAGACACACATACATTATCCGGTACCGATCCATAAACAGAATTGTTACCCGGAGTATAATTCTGTTTCTTTAGTCAATACCGAAAGCGCCGCCAAGCGCCTTTTGTCTTTACCTATCCATCCGTTCATAACTGAGAAAGAACAATTAGCAGTCTGTGCCGCAATTAGGCGATTTTATTCAAATGGATAAAAAGTCGGTTCTTATCGGAATTCCGGCTTACAACGAGGAAAAGAATATCCTCAATCTCCTTGATTGTTTAATACGACAGAAAAGAAACAACTACGATCTCCACGCTATCGTTGTCGCTTGTGATGGCTCGACTGACTCTACCCCGGCATTGGTAAATGAGTATTCTCAAAAACATAAAGAAGTTATTCTCAAGGACGATCGCCAAAGAAAGGGTAAGTCGGAACGCCTTAACGACTTTTATCGCGACTTAAAAGCTGACGTGTTTTTTGCAATTGATGCGGACGTGACTTTTAAAGATGACGATATCATCGATAATATGGTCACCTGTTTCCAAGATCCGAAAATCGGACTGACTGCGGCCAACGATGCACCTCTTCCCGGAAAAAATTTTGTCGGAAAATGCTGCGAGGCATATGAGGATTTTTGGACAGAAACTGTTAATAGAGTTAAAGATGGAAATAATGTACATGCTCATCCCGGCCATGTATCGGCTGGCTCGCGTGAGTTTTTAAGCAGAGTTCGCATACCTTCGGACATTGTTGCCGATGACCATTTTTTATATTTCGAATGCATAAAAAAAGGGTTTATTTTTCGCAGCTGCCGCCTCTCCAATGGTTATATTAAGGTTCCCGAAACATTCGCCGATTTCATGCGTCAATCGACTCGGTTTTACGATTCGGCGGAGCAAATTAAAAAGTATTTTGGAGAAACAGCCGAAGAAGCTTACCGCATTCCCTTTTCAGCCAAATTAAAAGCTTATGTTATTATCGGATCACAACGTCCGATCTATCTTGCAGGAGCTCTTATTTTGCAGTTGTTACAAAGATTTCTAGGAAGAAAATACACGTCGGGTAATACACGTTTGTGGACGACAATCACTAGTTCTAAATAATATGCATATAGAATCTTTACCAATCGAAGTTTCCGTTGGCATTCCCGCTTACAACGAGTCGAAAACAATTGGTAAGGTAATAAAATCAGTTTTGAAACAAAAAGAGAAAGGTTGGACTTTAAAAGAAGTGCTGGTTTACGATGATGGTTCGAGCGATGATACGGTTAAAATTGTCCGGAATATCAGTGATCGGCGAATAAAACTCCTCAGTGATGGCACGCGTCAGGGTAAGACAACGCGCCTGCGCCAAATGTTTGCCGATTTCCGAGGTGATGTGCTCTGTATGATAGATGCCGACCTTCGTCTTGACGGTAGCGATTTTATTTCATATTTAATCGATCCGTTCCGTAATCCTAAAGTGCAGTTGGTTGGAGGAAACGTTTTGCCCGAGAAGCCTGAGACATTTATGCAGCGATGTATTTATACTACTTTTGAAGTTTTTTATCAGTCGCGATTACATATAAACGGCGGCAACAACATATTTGGATGTGGGGGAATTTTTGCAATCAGTCATAGACTAGCCGATAAAATAGTTCTGCCAGATATTTTTAACGAAGATGCGTTTATATACTTGACATGTATAAAACTCGGTCAACTATTCGTGTATCAAGATAAAACCAAAGGGTATTATAAATTGCCGCGTACTCTTTCCGATTATTTACGACAAGCATTCCGTTCTCACCCCGAAGCGGTTACTATAGAGCTCGAAAAGTATTTCGGATCACTTCTGCAGAAAGAATTGGCAAGACCGAAAATTTTTTATTTGCGCACTGTTCTTCATGAATTTGCTATGAAGCCACTGGAAGTTGCCTTCATGACTATCATTCATTTAGCGATAAAACCTTTATATGGTACTATCTCTTCCCGCTATAAGTTGAGTTGGTTCACTGCAGCCTCAGCCCATTAACATGGATACAGTTTCACTTATCAATGCAAAAATAGGTTCATTTTTCGGTAAATTCATAGGTAAACCCACCATTTCTTCTGATTTTTCCGGATATAAAGTAGAAAAAGATCTGACCCCGATTTATTCAAAAGTTAGAAACAGGGTGGTTTCGTGTGTGGATGGAAAAGGTGTGTGTGTTATCCTTAAACGTGTATCGGCATATTTTCACGATCTAGATCGGGTATATCTAAAAAATGAGGCCATCGTTCTTAAATCGATATCAAACTTAAAAACAAATATCGCTCCACGGTTTGTTGAGTTTAGAGAAGAGAGTGACATAAGTGCGTTGGTTACGCAAGCTGTGTCCGGTGTAAAAATTAACGAACTTAAATCGGCTGAACGTGCGAAAATTGTCATAGAAGCCTATCATAAATTATTTATAGCCTCCCGCGAATTGGGTGGGAATTCTGATATAAAAATTCCTTTCCGTCATCCTTTGAATTATTTTATTACGAATAAAATCGGAGTTATTAAAATGATGTTTAAGGATCCTGCTAATTTTACTACCTATATTAAATATTCATTACTTTTTATCATTAATTACTTGATTGGTTTGTCGGAGCCGATTTCTTACAGACTAATACATAGAGATCTTTTTCCTGACAATATTTTATACGATCGTGAACATAATGATATAAAAATTCTTGACTGGGAGAGTGCGGTAGTCAGTGACCCTATTTATGATTTAGCTATGATTGCTGTTATCTATGCTCATGATATTGGCGTAGAGAGTCTTACTCAGGTATTAAAGAAATACCTTATGACTAACGCCCAAAGGCGTCGATTTAAGGCATTGGCGATTATGCACGCTATTCAGATGAAAACATACACGGCCAAGGATCATCACGTATATAAAGAAGCAACACAAAATATCGAAATCATATTAAAGCAAGTTATACCAGCTCTCATGCAACGCAAGGCACCTTTTGAGGTTATAAATACTTTTACTTTGGATTTGATTTGGATATTTTACAAGATTACAAATAAAGATATTTTCGACAAAAAAAATAAAATCATCCTCTGCTATCATTCGGTAGGCGACGATGGTTGGCGTTTCTCTACCAACCCACATTTGTTTGAAGATCATTTGTCATTACTGCAAAAATATTCACGTTTGTGTGATTTAGAGGAATTAATGAGCGAAAAATCAGGTGGTGTCAGCATCACCTTCGATGGTGGTTATGAGAATCTTATCGATAACGCATTG
>CAYMOO010000013.1:17318-17846 GCA_964392185.1 uncultured Gammaproteobacteria bacterium | reverse complement strand
TCCGTTCTGTCAATGAGAAGTGCTTAGCGTAGGTGCCAGATTTGTTACGGTACCCTTTATAAAAGAAAATGCCCTACACGGGGTGTGTAGGGCAAGTTTCACATTTGGAAATACTTATCGGGCATCAGTTAGGTCCGCTGAGAACTTCCTTTGATGACATCCATTCAGGCGGTGGATCTGTTTGGTAGCTGTCATCAGGTCCGGTGGCTCCTCCGTTAACTGTGATAATGCTGACATTAACATTCGATGTCACCTCATCCACTGTATACACTTCATCAGTATAACTGTGTTGTTTGCGGACGGTAATCTTATCTCCTACTTTGGGTCTGACCCCATTATCAATATAGAAAGTATATTCTCTATTACCGTCATCATATTTAATCAGTACTGTCCAGAGCATACTTCTATCCTTTCACTAAAGTTCCAAATATGAAGTTTGATTACTCTCCGTATGACAGTGTGTCATATTTAGAAATAACCATATCGATTTTATCATATATTTGAAGCGGTCCGATAGGCTAGATGCTT
>CAYMOO010000013.1:273-17308 GCA_964392185.1 uncultured Gammaproteobacteria bacterium | reverse complement strand
TATTCTACTCAGAATAAGTTCGATTCAGGTTTGGTTCGTGTATGTCTCAATAAATAACTCTTATCATGCGATTTAACGATCTTCTAGCTAAAATGTCCATTTTTATCAGGAATGTTATGTAGAATACTCCTATGGCAGCACCGGTTACGCACATTATTTTCGCAGATAAAGTATTCGATAAACATTTTCGAGATAAGGATCGTAAGCAATTTATAATCGGGACAAGCTTCCCCGATATCCGATATTTGGGAGCAATCGATAGAAAATATACCCATTTCGACAATGTGTTTATTCCGCAAATAAAAACCAAAGATCCTTTCACGGCCGGGCTGATGTTTCACTCTTTTATCGATAAGACACGAGAAGATTTTGTCCGGTCAAAAAATATATATTCACTCCTGCCGAGCTCTCCATACATCGCGCATTCAATAAAGTTCTACGAGGACTATCTATTATATGATCAACTAAAGAACTGGCAGGAAATAGTTGGGTATTTCGACACGATATTGGAAAGCGAAATATCGATAGGCGTTCGAGATGACGACGTCAAAAGATGGCATACAATTTTGCAGCGGTATCTAACTCATCGCCCGGAAAATACACATGTGCGATCTTTTGTTCAGGAAATACAGCTCCCCAATGAAGCTGTAGATGAGATCTCAAGAATTGTAGATATCATTAAAGATTCAAGCCAAGTTACCGAGATAATTTGGAATTTTTATAAAAGCTTCGATCCGTAAAGTACTAAATCATGCATTTGTTCTTCAAATTTAAAATCATTTTGTATTTGTAAATACTTACTGATTTTTGTATTCCAAGATATCTCCCGGCTGGCAGTCCAGCGCTTTGCAAATAGCTTCCAAAGTAGACAGCCGTATGGCTTTTGCTTTTCCGTTTTTCAAGATCGAGAGGTTGGCCATAGTGATCCCCACTTTTTCGGAGAGCTCCGTAACACTCATTTTTCGCTTCGCGAGCAAGATGTCTATGTTTATTATTATTGCCATAATTCCTTATACTGTTAAGTCGATTTCCGATTTTATATCGAGCGCGTTTTGCAGCAGTTTTTGAAAAATACCGGCGGCGGTTGCTATCACTGTCGAGGTGAAAATTACTACCAATCCCATCATGGTTGGGCCGGCCGGATCGTCTCCTTTGGCCCCGAATCGAATATAAAATATCGCCGCGGCTACAAATGCGACAACGGCGAGCGCACAGTACTTTATATTTTGGACGGTTTTAACAGCTGGTTTTGAAAAAATTTTATTTTTATCGACATAATTTAGCAGCTTAAAAGCTTGAAAAAGAGCTATAAAAAAAGGAATTGCACCGATATATGTGTAAATTATGAACGGATCTTTATATATATTTATGAAATCCAAATTTTTGGCTCTACCTTCGGTTTGAGGGAACCAAATTAGACCAGTGAGTACGGCTACCGCTATAAATATGATTACTGTTTTTAAGAACAATGTGGAGTTGTGTTTCATGGTCAATATTGTACTTAACGATTTATCGATTGTCAATATATTATTATTGTTATTCGATATATTATGAATAATCGCGTTACTTCGTTCATCAAATTATCATTAATGCTCTATAAAAAAATAGATTACGGATTTGATAAAATTGATCCATGAGCGAGGTAAAAGTCACATCCGGAATGACCATGTCTCTCGATGGGTTTACAGCAGGGCGGAATCAAACTTTCGCAAGGCCCTTCGGCGACAAATTCGATGCCGACTTATTGGACCGCTGGATGTTTGCCGAACCCGAGAAAGATAAACATAAAAAAGAGATAGAGGCTATTTTGGACGCCGGTGCCTTCATTATGGGCAACAACATGTTCGGCCCCAAAGACAGGAGAGGAAGACAGGATTGGAAAGGATGGTGGGGTGATAATCCGCCATATCATGCTCCGGTATTCGTACTTACACATACAGAGAAGGAGCCGATAAAAATGGAGGGTGGTACTACATTTATATTCGTGACCGATGGCATCGAATCGGCACTTCAAAAGGCAAAAAAAGCTTCCGGCAATCGAAATGTAAAAATTATGGGAGGAGCCAGCACAGTAAATCAATATCTGGCAGCTGGTCTGATAGACGAATTTTGGCTACATATAGTCCCCGTCACTATAGGTGAAGGCACATTGCTTTTCGAAGGTGTACCCAATCTCAATCTCGAAGCCATCGAGGTAAGCGGAACAAAGGTGGTTACCCATATAAGATACAAAATTTTGAAATAGATCTCCTATTGTATGTAAAAATTCATGTCCAATTTTACGGACCGGGCGCTGTTTTTTTCAAGGAAGTACTTAGTCAGGTAATTTATTTCGAGTCCAAATCAAATCCGGGATATGTAAAAAGTTGATTAGTCCCCGATTCATAAATCAAAATAACATTGTCCCTCGGTCGATATGTTAGAGACCATCTATTCATCCGGTCTCTTTCTACCGGTATTTGGATTAATCCTGAAGGGTACGTTAATCCTACTTTTGAACCAGAATCACTTTCCGATATCATTCTTTGCAACTCTGCGCTAGTAATGCCTTTAATAATGGAAGAACCCGACCCCAATTTTCCAAAAACATGTTTTTCGTCTACTCGCTCCGATCCGGCCGGATATGCTCGCCAATCCGTTCTATCGATTTCATTAAAGTACTGCTGATACTTATTTAAGTATGGAGGACGGATATGTTCGGCATCCAGTGACTGGAAATTCATAATGCCTTTTCTGCCCTCGGCGAGTATTACATCAATATCATCATGTTTTTGAACTCCCAAAATTATTCCTGCCGCTGCCGACCACAACGATTGATGCAGAACGCTCACCAAGCCAGTTCGTCGATTTCGTATCATCGCCATAGAGCACTGTACCGCATCTTTGCTAACTACCGTCTCGCCTTTTTGAGGCGAGGTGCAAAGTACTACGTGCTCTCCCCCGCTCAAAAATCCATGATACTCATCTTCACTTGCGAACGGAGAAAGATAATTGTTTCTATCGGGATCATATAGGAAGTTTTTCACGACACCGGTCGGTTTAAGTAGCAATTTATTTTCTTGTTCGAGACCAAAATCGATATATTCGGTCATATTTATATTCCAAGATGTATTTGGTTGAAAATAGTATAGCAAAGTGGAGGTTCATCATCTTTATTCCGTTACGAATCCGTCCTTCTGTCTTTTCCACAAATCGGCATATATGCCGTTGAGATTCAGCAGATCTTCGTGCGGTCCTTCTTCCAGTATTTTGCCGTCTTCAAGTACGATAATTTTGTCCAGATGTTTGAGGGTCGACAGTCTGTGTGCGATCACGATAGAAGTTCTCTCCTTCATGAGCAAGTGGAGAGCTTTCTGGATTGCCTGTTCGCTTACGCTGTCGAGGGCGCTTGTTGCCTCATCGAGTATAAGAAGCGGCTTGTCTTGGAGTACGGCTCGTGCTATTGCGATCCTCTGGCGCTGACCGCCCGACAATTTTATCCCCCTCTCACCTATCATAGTATCTAGTTTTTCCGGCAATTTGTCTACGAATTCGCGTGCCTGTGCTTTCTCGAGAGCTTCATAAATCGCCCGATCATCTGCTTCCGGCCTGGCATAGAGTATATTTTCTCTTATCGTGCGGTTGAAGAGACTGGTGTCCTGCGGTACAAAAGAGCTATAGCTGCGTAAAAACGCCGGTCCATGATCGATAGTGCTTTCTCCGTTTATCAGTATCGTGCCCGATGTCGGTTCGTAAAATCCCAGTAATAGCCCGACGAGGGTAGATTTCCCCGCTCCGCTATGTCCGACTATCCCCACCTTTTCTCCCGGATTGATTTTTAGATTTAGTCTGTCGATGATGGCGTTATTTTGCTGTTCCGGATAGAAAAAACTCAGATCCCTCAACTCAAGCGCGATGGATTTATTGCCGAGATGCGGTTTAGCCGCTCCTGTTGCGGGCCTTTCGTCTTCTCCCTGAAGACCGTTGAGCGCATTTTGTATAGTGCCGAAATGACGGTAATAATTATCTAGAGCCCAGGCCAATTGCCATAAAGTGCTGCTGGCATCACCAAAATAAGCCATAAAAAGGACCAATCCGCCAATCGGGATCGTTCCCTGGCTATATAGAATTATTACCAAAACAAGAGCTATTACGCTGGCCACCGAAGCACTTTGACCTTTTATGGTATTTGTCACCAAGTTCTGTCCCCAAGAATCACGCCAACGTTTGATAATTTTTCCTTGCCGCTCTGCCAGCAGTTCTACTTCGCTATGTTTGGCTCCAAATACACGCACACTTACATGATTGCTTACCGAATCAACGACCAAGCTGGCGGCTTTGCTGGCTTCATTGCTTTGCAATGCTACCAAGGCTCCAAATTTTTTGCCTCTGTGTATATTGTAGCTAAATAGAGCAACAAGCCAAACGGTAAACAATACCGCAAGCGACCAATGGATAGTCAACAAAAAGAAAGCCGAGATTACCAACCCGACAAATCGCCCCCAAACTGTCCAAACGGTTGTATCCACAAGTTCATTGGCGGTCACGACGGTTTGGTTTATCCAATGTCCGATCCGGCCGCTACTGGAACTGACGAAAAAAGAATACGGTTTTTTGTGAATTGCCGAGAAAAGCATCATGCGTACGCTCTCGATCATTTGCGGTTTGAATGAACGCATAAGATATTCGGCGAACCGCCAACAGATTTCGTCCAAAGTTCTCAATATGGCGTAAATCACGACCAGCCACCATATATACGAATCCACACGGTGAGTCTGGCTAAGATGATCTATCGCATAAGAAATCATAAGCGGTGAAGCGGTCCAGGTAAGTATGCCCAAGAATGTCAGCAGAAAAAATGAAAAAGCTTTGCCCCTATATGGAGCAACCATCTTTTTTACCAATTCGATAGTCGATTTGGGAATCACATCATTGACCGATGAAATCTGTTTGTTTTCCATTACTATATATCAGTGTAAAATATCCTACGGCGCCTTATAAAAAGGAGACGAGCATTTCATCCATTATACATAAGATATCGTTATAATGATATAAGAATGAGATATTTTTTAAGGTATTTGTATCCGCCGGTATTTATTATATTTTTTCTGTTATTTGTTTCTTCTGCTCATGCTGCAACTTATTATGTCTCAAATGCGGGTTTGGACAGCAATACTGGTACGATAACCGCTCCCTGGAAAACACTGGTTTACTCGGCCAGCAAACTGGTCGCGGGAGATATCCTCTATATTCGTGGCGGAATATATCAGGAAAAGGTGACGTTTTCTGCCACGGGGACGAATAGTCAGCCGATCAAAATTATGGCCTATGTCGGAGAAACTCCTATAATCGATGGAAATTACGTCATACCAACCTCGAGTTATAGTGCACTGATGGTATTTTCCGGCTCTTATCTGATGGTTGATGGATTGGAGGTGCGCAATTCTTTATGGCAGGGAATCGAAGTGTCCGGTACAAACATTACACTTTCCCATATTGCCTCTCACGACAATATGGAGCATGGCATAATCACCTGGGGTTCTAAGGATGCGATTGTCCAGGATAGTGTTATTTACGGTAACGCCAAGTCCTTCGAAAATGGAGTTCATCAGTTTTCACGAACGACCTACGCAACCGGCATAAGTGCGGCCGGAGCTTCCGACCGGACCATTCTTCGCCGGATCAAAACCTACCATAACTGGGGCGAGGGTCTGTCTACATTTAACGCAACCAATACACTCATGGAGGATAATATCGTATACGACAATGCCAAACAGCTTTATATTTCCGACACGACCGGCACAACTGCTCAAAGGAATATTGTGTATTGTACGCCCGATAATATTTACCGGTTATCCAACACAGTCACTCAGCACGGTATAAATTTGCAAGACGAAAATCAGCAGCCGCCCTCGGCAAATATCGTTATTATCAATAATCTGGTTGCCGGATGCGTTACGAATTTTAAATGGTATCCGTTTACCTCCAATAGTTCGATGAATAATGTGCTGATAGCCAACAACACTTTTATCAATGCAACAGGTACCACTTCCGATGCCGCATTCACGATCGCCTCGCCGACTACTATCGCACACGCCAACAGCCGGATTATAAACAATATAATAGAGCAGGACGACGGCAAAACTATCGGTTCATTCGGAGCACCGGCGACTGGTGTCGTTTTTTCCAATAATCTCTGGTCAAAAGCACCACCTACTTCTATGCTAGGTATGGACACGATTATTGCCGATCCTTTAGTTACCAAGTCAGGATTACTAGCACCCGGATCTCTGACGTCTGAATATTTTAAGCTCTCCCCTTCTTCACCGGCTATAGATAAAGGCAAATCATTATCCGAGGTTATGGCCGATTATTTAAATACTTCCAGACCAGAGGGGTCTGCATATGATATTGGAGCATTGGAGCAGAACCCATCTGTGATAAATTCTCCGACTCCTACATTGTCACCCACGCCCTCATACTGTCTACACAAAGCACAAGGCGATGCTAACTGCAGCTCTGATAGCCTTGGTAAAGCAGTAACCCTTGCTGATTTTGAAATTTGGCGGAAAGAATATTTTGGTTCTTGCACTGCTACAAACTCTACCGTCGCAGCCTGCCAGACGGATGACGACGGCGATGGTAGACTTATGGATGCTAACTTCGACTACCCCGGTTCTGGAGCGAATCCGGGTGATACTCAAATAACAATCTCCGATTTTGAAATCTGGAGAAAAAGTTATTTTGCATCCTGAAACCTTTAAATTTTATCCTATAATATTGAATTTACCCTCTCATTGATGTATAATTTTTGAGTATTTGCATCTCGGCGGTTTCAATCGCCATAGACGCTTATACGAAAATATTTGCACTTTTACAGCTGCGGAAAGAAAAGAATGTCGGTGGCGTACTATGTAGCTATATTTATAGTTATATAGTATGCCATCGACGGGTGGCATGAATAACAAATGAAGTCTAATAGGAGATAATCATGACTACAAGAAACTTGATGCTCAGGAACATCGTTTTGATGGTTGGCGAGGATGTGATTGATCAAAATGTGCTAAATGCAGACGCGAGACAATGGCAAGGCTATGCTATGATGCCAGGTATTGGAAAACAATACTTTCAACTTCCAGATCTTACTTTGACACGAATCCTCGCAAATGCCTATATGCCCTTCACATTGTCTGCAACAGCACCAACAGTTATCGCAGTGACGTTGGCTAAATTCCCTTATTCCATTAATGGAGATAAGGCATTTCAAGCCTTTTCATTGCGTTTGGTTCCCATGCTCGGTCGAATTAGTGAACTGACGATGCACGCACGTCATGAATTGGCGGTCAATTTACAGAGTTTTTCACCGGAGGGAATCTCGATGGATATGGGAAACGGGGCTGTTCATGTTGAGGTTTATTATAGTCCGGTTGATTCGGGTAGCCTGCAACCCCTTTCACCACCAGCGGGATATCGGGCAGAGGTTGTTTTTGATCCAAATGATTACAACTAATCTTTCCGTCTGTTAGAAGTGCAACATGAGGCCCGTGACAACGTCACGGGCCTCTATTGCATAAAAATAAGTGATTATTAGATTTTTTTAGTTATTTTCCAATTCCCTGTGTTATCGAAGTATATCCCTTTTTTTTGAGAATGTTCATAAGCTCCATATTGATCTCAGCAACCACCTGTGGCCCTTCATAAATCATTCCCGTAATCATTTGCACCAACGAAGCTCCCCGTTGTATTTTTTCCCAAGCATCTTTAGCCGAGAATACTCCCCCACAACCGATTATGGTGAAACGTTTACCAAATTCATTCCGGCACATAGATATCCGCTCGTTGGAGTCGTCGAATGTGGGCTTGCCGCTAAAATTACCAACCGGGAATTTTTCCGCTTCTTTAGGTATGAGTGCTGTATGCTTTCTGTTGGTTTGCAGATTACCGATAATTACTCCCACTGGGCTATGCTTGGCGATCGCCTCCAGAATGATCCGTGTTTCCTCAAGGCTCTTGGTGATTGGCATTTTCACGAATACCGGTTTTGAGAGTTTATGTGAATCTATTTCCGTCAGCAAATCGTGCAGTTTTTGCGGCTCGTAAAAGCTTACTGTCCCAAACAAATTCGGGCAGCTTATGTTGAGTTCGTAGTATGAATTTTTTATTTTCGCCGTTTCAAATATCTGGAAAGAATTTACAATATCCCAAACGCTCTCTTCCTGTGTGAGCCCCTTTCCTCTCGAATTCGATCGCCCAATACTTATTCCAAGGGGTATCGGAAATTGTAAACTCTTCAATTTTTTTGCAATAGCATCAGCGCCTGGGTTTTTGAAACCTTTATTTACCATAAGAGATTTAGATTGTGGTAGTCTGCCGAGCATCGGTTTTGGGTTGCCTTCGTATTCACTATTGGTAACGGTCCCTACTGTTTGGAAGCCGAAACTCAAAGCATAAAGTATCTGTGTCAGCCTTGCTTCGTAGTCGAATCCGGCGGCCAGGCCGATTGGAGTTGGGAATGTTATGTTATTTATAGTCTGAGACAATGCCGGGTTCTGGTAGCCGAAAAAAACATTCACCAATTTGTTTATACCGGTATTGCCCATGAATTCCCCAGTTTTCACCATCTGGGTGTGGACTAATTCGGGGTTTATGCGGAAAAATATGGGTTTAGCTACCGATTGGTAGAAAAATTTACTGAAGTCTACTATAAGTCCCATACTGCGATTATATCATTTCGTTACTATAGTAATAGCTTTTAGAAATATATTATATGTATTGGATATATTTATTAATATTATTCCATATATACCTATAATATGCTAAAAATAAAGCAAATATACGTACATGATTAAAAAATTATATATCAGATACCAGATTTATTTAGGAATTGGAAATATAATGTATTTTTTTATACACCATCTGGAGATCTGTTTTTTTAATAATTATAAAAGTTAATATTATAGGTTTGACTTTTGCATAATATAATGTATAATTCAAATGTCTTTCGGCAAATAGCCGATAGACATGTACCTTAACAACTAAATATCCTCTAAGTTTTTTTGTTTTTTTCTTTTCCCCGAAGTTTGTTTTCCCTCTCGTTTTACCTCGTTTTTGACGCACGTCACGTATTTCAATTTTTCATATTGAGTAACTTAACAGGAGATTAAGAAGATGGCAAAGCAACCGACTATCTATGCTATGACCACACAGCAATCAGCCCAGATTGGCAATGTTGATACCGGAGCAATTGTGCTCCAACCTAATCAATTGCCACAAGTGCAAGCTGCAGTCAGTGCGTTGGATTTCGCGACGATCGCACCAGGTCAAATCATCAATATTGGTCTCGAGGCTGAAAAAGGTCTCCACCAAACTTTGGATGGTTTCCTTGCGCGTCTTGATCGACGTACGGCCGCACAGGTCTTTGCTCTATTTCGGCGCCTTGAAAAGGGTGTCGAAGATGCGCAACTTCCCAAAATTTTGGAAGAAATTCAGGAGGGTGATCAACCTGGACTTATCCAAACTTGGATTGCGGCGCTGCGGGGCAAGTCTCATGAACAGCTCCTTGAGGAGATCATGGGCGAGTTAGGCGACCTAATCGCCGGCACCACGAAAAATCTGGCTGATGAAATGGCTCGCCTTGAAGGTGAACTCACCAAAGAAATGCAAAAACTTTTCCTTGAATTGCAAGCTTTGGAGAGTCTTAAGGAAGCATATGGCCAGCATTTTATTGATTTTTCGCTGCAAGCTGCAGTCGCTCATGCTTTTTGGACGAATGCGAAGGCATACGTCGAAGCGGAAGCTGCGCAGGTGCAGGCAAATGATGTGATTGGTCAATCCCGCATTCAGGAGCTGCAAAACAAGTTACGGCTGCTAGAAAGCCGAGCTTTAGCTCTTGAAGGCGTATACACGCGTCTTCCCGCGGATCAGTTGGTAATCCAGCAAATTGAACAGGCTGGGATTACGACTTTGCAGGAAACCGCCACGACCGTATCAAGTCGCTTTGCCTCCATCAAGATGACATTGCTGGCGATCCACGGCGCTTTTACCGTAGGGAACGTCCAGCAACTTAGCGCGCGACAGGCTCAAATGGATAGACAACTTACAGACCTTCGCGCAAAAGCATTGAAGCAGGTTGCAACAACCGCTGCCGCCGCACCAGGTGAAAATCGCCTTGCGCAGGCTCAGCAAATCGCCGGGATTATTCAGGCGACTGCTGAAATTAGCGAATTGATTCAACAGGCAGAAGCCACGACAGATCAGCAGTTTGAAGAAGCGCGGCAATTGTTCCAACAGGCCCGCGATGACATGGCCAATATGCGCCGACGCTAGGTAGTCCCTCTCCGGCAACTGCCGGGGAGTTTCATATAACAAGATTGTTTAAACAAACAAGAAGGAGAATTCAAGATGTTACAGTTAAATCTGGAAAAGCCGAATGTGCAAGTTCCAACCCTTAAGTTATCTTTGAACAAGGGTGATGCTTTCGAAGTGACGGTTTTCTGGGATTGTCATCCCGATCACCAAGATGACGTCGACACTCACGCATTTGAAACCTTCAATGAGGGCGCAGGTGCTAAAGTGCGCTCTCTTGAAGGTGTCTTGTCGACGTACAATACGAAGTTGATGAGTCCGAGGATTGGCGTTCTCGCAGTGAAACCTGACGGTTCGTTCTCGACTGCATCCGGAGGCTTGGTACACAGCAAAGACATCCGCGTCCAACACAGTACGGAGGTCATTAAAGTTATCGGCGCCAATTTGCCTGAGGGGTGTAACGAGGTGCCGGTGTTTGCATCGGTCCATGAAACCGATGAGGAACACCACGGCGCAGGAGAGCCTGATGAGGCAGCATTTGCAGATATCGAAGTCGTGACCTTAAAAATTACCGCTGGCAGCAAGACCATCGCCGAGTACAAACTTTCCGACGAGTTCGGCGAATTTAACGTCGTCCAGCTCGGCAGTTTCATCTTGGGCGACAATGGGTGGGAATATGCGCCAGTTGGGCGCGGTTTCCGCGGCGATCTCAATCAGGTGCTTGGTTTCTTTTCATAAGAGGTGAATATGCCGGCGGATAAAAAGAAGGGTTTAGGCCCGACGGTCTTTGATCCGTCGGCACTCCCTTCTGAAAGAAGAGAGCCGCATCAGGCAATGCCAGTTGGACAACCGACTGCCATTCCTGGTGAAGCGAGGAAACGGATTTTTGTCACTGTGCAAGAACTTCAAGCTCTTTCGCCAGCAACTGCACCCAATGTGTGCCAGATGGCCGCGCAACTTTTACAGGCCGTCGTTGCAGAAAAGTTGAATGAGCGAGAAGTGATACTTTGGGGTCACTCGATTCAGGTATCGTATAGTGAGTTGGTCAATCAGATGCTCAAGCTATCTCAGAGCTCTGTACTTGGAAAAGTACAAGGGTATCTGAACCGTATGATTACGCTTCTAAGCGCGATCGATGTGCTGGCGGTATGCGGCTACGATAGCAGCGGAATTTTTGGCCAGTTCACAAAATCCATGAATACGAGAATTGACACTCCTCAAGAGTTGTGGCAAGCTCAAAATGAGCTGGGACAGCTTGTCCAGTACATGAGTAAAGCTCTCAACGATCTTCTGAATTTGAAAGTGCAAATCGAGCAAAACTCGAGTTTGCTCAATCAGATAGATGAGGAGCTGGAAGCATCCGCTGTCGCGGCTCTGTTTCTCTCAAATCATTTTAACGGTTCCCCTTTTGCGCAGATTTTTATGGATAGGAGTATGAGTCTCACGCAGACCTTGCTTCAAATACGGCAGGAAGACGCGGTTCGCAAGATCCAGATCGACCAGCCGTTAATGCTGATTAGCCTCATTCAAAATGTAGCGCTAGTTAGTATGCCGGGCTTGCTGAGTAGTATTTCTTCCATAATCACTCTGACGCAATCCAAAGCAATATCCCCGACTGAAGCCGGGGAAATCAACTATCAGCTTCAGGAAACAATCAACCAACTTCGTTCCTAAGAAAGGGAAAAACAATGAGTAACTTTCAGTTAGACCTAACCAAGTCCGCCAAGACCTTCCGCCTCATGTTGGACAAAGCAGGTGTGAAACCCGATGTGATCGCCGAATTGATCATTCTCATGGACGTGTCTTCGTCATTCGAACACGAACATGAGGAGGGTACGACGAGTACCCTCATCAAGCGCCTTGTCCCAGTGTCCATCGTCCTTGATCCGGACAAAATGATTGATGTCATCAGTTTCAGCAATGGCCCGGAAAACGTTACCTACGTCGGTACGGTCACCGAAAACGATTGTGATGACTTTGTTATCGACTACATCATCGACGCCGTGCCGGGTTGGAATGGTGGCACGACATACTCCTACGCCGTTGAAGAGGCGTTGAAGCGATTCGGTTGGTTGGAATGCGATCACGATCATGCCGAAGGTTGGAGCCGGTTCTGGAATCGTCTTACAGGCAATCAGCCGTCACCGCACCGCCATGAACGGAAGCGTTCCATTATCTTCTTGGTGACTGATGGTGAAAACGACCCCGGAGATCGTTGGGGCGACAAACAGCGCACCTGGCAACTCCTTGAAGAGTCTGAATCCCGCGGCGATGATCTGTATGTGTTGTTCATCGGCGCCTGCGAACATCAGGACTTCGAGTGGGTGCAAAAAGTAGCAGCGCGTTTTAGCAATACCGGTATCGTCATGGCGACGGACCCGGAGGAATTCGTTGAGCTGCCCGATGAGCAGTTGCTGGCCAAGTTGTTGGTGCCCGAGCTTGTCGAGTGGCTCAAGAAGTAAAGAGGATTTTAGTTAGAGATCGTTATGATTATAGTATTGAATCTACGACCATAAAGCTTGGTCGTGGGTGCAGTTCGCTAGAATTATAGCTATCTCCTAGGCAAAAGGCCTGGTGCGTTTCATTACGTATCAGGCCTTTTTTGATGGCTAAATTTTACACTCCCCTTTAGGTATAGACAAAGTCACCGTCTCGAATCCGAGACCCTGAAGTAATGCCGTAATCTGCCTCTTGGCATTTTCCGAAGCTGTGTCGAGTATTCCTCCCTCACAGGCTGCTTTCAATATAGATTTTTCCGCTTCCGCTCTCGCTTTGGCTTCCAGTTCTGTATCGTTCCTTTTGAATATCCCCTGCGAGCGGTTGTAAACTCTCGTTTTCGAGTTATCGAGTGCAGTTGTCAAAATCTGCGGTTGAGGCAAAGTCAGCCTTACCGATTTATTTTCTATTTTTACATCCGCCTCAGACATTTGCGAAAGGTCGAATCCGGCGATTACCTGCCCGTGGGCAACCAGAAGCAGTTTGTCGCCAAACAAAAATTTTTCCAAAGCTCCTGTCTCATTCGTTTTCGCATCTATTATTTGTTCCATCGTATAAGAGGCGGTTTCCAGCCTTGCAAGCGATCTTATCTGTTTTATAACGGCCGGACGGTCGAGATGGACCGTAATTGATCCGCCTCCGGCAAATTTGGAAAAAATTATCACGATTGCCGAGATAAGGAGTGCGATAATAATCCCCACGCCGACAAGTTTCCAAGAAATTCGATAAAACATGAGGATATTGTATACATAACTTACCCTTTTTGCCACTTGATAGAAAAAATTTGAGATTGAAGTTTTCATGATGTGTCAAGAATGACAGATGATTTTATTTAAAGGTGTACAATGTAATTTAAGATATTCTATATGAAAAAATCCCCTATTAACTTTTTCGGTAAATATAAATATTATTTTTTTACTGCTGCAATTTTTCTTTTCACCGGCATTATTCTTTTTTACATGGGCCGCGTGCCGATCTGTAAATGCGGGTATATTAAATTCTGGCACGGAGTGACACATAGTTCGGAGAATTCGCAACACCTTACCGATTTTTACACTTTTTCGCACATCATCCACGGAATGATTTTTTATTGGTTGCTAAGGAAGTTTTTTAAGAAAATGTCGCCCGGTAAAGCACTTTTTATGGCTACATTAGTCGAGGCCGCCTGGGAAATACTGGAAAATACGGACATGGTTATAAATAGGTATCGCGCTGCGACGATCTCGCTCGATTATTATGGCGACAGTATCATAAATTCACTTTCGGATATTCTTGCGATGGTGTTTGGTTTTTACATGGCCAACAAATTGCCGGTAAAAATTACTGTTTTTTCGGCGATTGCAATGGAGCTGATTGTAGGTTATCTGATAAGAGACAATCTGACCCTAAACGTCGTTATGCTTGTATTACCTCTCGATTTTATTAAAAACTGGCAGTCTGGAATCTGATTTATTCTTCTATTTCCTGAAGTTGAAAAGGTATCGATGTAAGCGATTTGGCCAAGCGTTGGTTTTTTACGTCGGAGGAATAAATTATATACTGGATATTCTCCCCTACTTTTTCCGAGACTTTATGTTTTATCTGCATACTCTGAAGTGCGGTCGATACCGTCTCTTGGTGTTTCATATCAGTCTCCAGCATAAACGGCTGCGATTTTAGCCCAAATCGGTATTGTATGTGAGCGATTGGTTCGAGCAGGAGTACAAAGATGGTTGTAACCGCGGCGGCAAAATAAAATTCCGAACCGATTGCAATTCCTATTGCTGCCGTGACCCACAGAGTGGCGGCGGTCGTGACCCCGGTTACTCTCTGTCCACTTTTTAAGATTACCCCCGCGCCGACAAAACCAATACCCGTCACAATCTGTGCAAGTAGTCTTGCCGGATCGGGCCTAGTTAAGGAGCCGACAGGAAAAAATTTGTCGCCCAAGTGTACCGAGATCCCGGCGATTAAGGCCGAGCCGACGCAGATAAGCATTTGAGTTCTTATGCCGGCGGCTTTTCCACTTCTTTCGCGGTCATAGCCTATGATTATACCGACAACAAATGCGATTGTAATCTTTACGATAAGTAGCAGCTCATATGATGGGATCACTTTGAGGAACATATCTTTATACCTTTATTATAATCATTTTAACTCCGAAAGGCAATTGAATTTTACATATTTTTTATATATACAAATTGTTTTGTTAATTGTGATAAAAAAAGTTAAAATCAGATAATGATCGACTATTTGATCGCCTTCGATGAAAAATTTACCCTAACACTTTCAGGTCTTATACCTCATTCCCAATTTACCGATTTATTTTTTCGTTTCCTTTCATTTCAAGGAGTCTGGGTAATAATATGGCTTATAGTTTTATTTTTTTATATTCGGAAGGAAGAGCGAAATCATCATCTTTTTACGATGTATTTTTTTTCTTCATTTTTAGTAGCCTATATATTTTCAAATGAAATAATTAAAAATATTGTCGGTCGGCTGCGCCCTTGGGTAGTTTGGCATCTTAGCTCGACTTATTGTCCACTCGATTATGGATTCCCCTCAACTCATGCGGCTACCGCCTGGGCTCTAGCTGTTATTTGCAGTCACTTCGACAAAAAACACCGTTTATTTTATTACTTATTAGCAGTCTTGATATCTTACTCGAGAGTATATTTATACTGTCATTATTTTCTCGATATTTTGGCGGGGGGCATACTTGGATATCTTATTTCTACGATTATTCTAAGGGTCAGTCTCCAGTTAAAGCACAGAAAATTTAAAGGATAAAATACTACCTATAGTTATTTTTTAAGTGATATAATATAACATGAAATTTTCGTTAAAAAACAGCGGAATTTGGATTGCTGGGTTAACCTTGGTGGCTGCCATATTGCTCTTCGTCGGGCTTGGAAATTCTACTTATAGCCTAGATGAGGTGGCATCTATCATGATTTCGAAAGATTGGCGTTCACTACTTTATTATTTATGGAGAGAGGAAGGAAACATGTGGCTTTATTATTTTCTTCTCCATTTCTGGCTCAAACTGGGCGACTCCGAATTTGTAGTCCGTTCATTATCTGTTGCTGCCGGTCTGGTCAGCGTGCCGTTTGTCTACCTTATAGGTAAAGAAATAAAAGGTCGAAATGTGGCAATTATTTCGTCACTGCTTTATGTTTTTAACATATATTTTTACTCATACGCACGCGATGTTCGCGGGTATATATTTGCCTCCTTGTTTATATCGATTGGAAGCTATATGTTTTACAAAGGGTTGAAAAGAGCGCCCACTTCAATAGAAACTCTAATTATAGGACTGTGTTATTTGGCGGCGATTTACTCCCATATGTTGAGCGGGCTTATATTGTTCGCTCAGCTTCTCGCTTTATTTTTTTTCCCGGGTAAAATACCTTGGAAGCAAATCATCATATGTGGTCTAATTATTTTTATCGGACTGCTACCACTTCTGTTTGCGCCCTCTTTTAGGAGTCATCAAGTAGATTGGATTCAAAAACCAGGACCACTACTTTTTATATACGGTTTTATCGCCCTTGGCGGAGATTCCATAGTTGCTACCCTCATTGCCGGTTTAGTCATAATATGGAATTTGTTGAGCCATTATAAAAGTCTTATTGGTAAAACAAAAGCGGGGTTTGATCTTGTTTGGTTGTCGGCATGGGCGGTTTTTCCGCTTACATTCGGGTATATATTCTCCGCAACGATAAAGCCTGTGTACGAACCTGAGTCATTCAACAGCTCATTGCCTGCTTTTGTAATTTTGCTCGGTGTTTCCCTTGCATATCTCTGGCAAAAGAAAAAGAAGATGGGCTACCTGATTTTCAGTTTGATATCGTTGATGTTGTTTTTCAGGTTAGTGGCTTATGCGACCGAAAGTAGCAAGATGCACTATGTATTCGAAAATAAATCTACGCGGGACTGGCAAAAAGCCGTAAAATATCTGGATGCGAATATAAAAAATGGCGACGCTGTAATGTATTATGCTTACTATATTAAATATCCGATCGAATACTACTTCCATAAATATCCGTCAAAATACATATTTGACGAAGAGGAAGCGGCTTCGGCCAGATACAATGTCGGTGGTGGTACAAGATTACCTGATCCTGATATAAAAAAAGTTGATAGTCTCAAAAAAAGTTATAAGCGAGTCTGGGTGATTTTGTCTTACAACGAATTTGACTGGCTCGATCGTAAGAAGCAGTGGCTAGAAATAGAAGAAGAACTCAGACACCATTTTATTTTACGTAGCGATCTT
>CAYMOO010000013.1:0-263 GCA_964392185.1 uncultured Gammaproteobacteria bacterium | reverse complement strand
AGATAGAAGTCCAACTCCTGGAAAATAAAAAAATCAAGTAATATTTCAGAAGCTGCCATCGATACTCATTGTATAAGCCGGATCATCGATAAATTTTTTAATCTCCGCTGGAATGGTTTTTGGATCGAATCTTACCTTTAAGAGATATCCCTGTGCTCCGATGGTGAATGCTTGTTCTATAACATTTTTATCGCCTAAGTTTGTTATAAGGACAACTGGTATATTTTTCGTACTTTCGTCGGCTTTTAGTCTTTTCAGCACTT
>CAYMOO010000012.1:0-19325 GCA_964392185.1 uncultured Gammaproteobacteria bacterium | reverse complement strand
TCGTGAACGAAGTAATGGGTCCTGATGACGATATTGTTTTATTTGAATATATCAAAAAAAATAACAAAGAACGCGGTCCGGCACTGGTCGGAATCGAATTAAAATCGCGTCATGATTTTGAGCCTTTCTTGGAGCGGATGAAGAGTATTGAGCTAAGCTATACTATATTGAAAAGTGATAATATATTGTATAAATATTTAATTTAATCCAGATGACCAAACATAGAGAGCCGATAAACAAAGGTATAGAGGATGTCCAAAACCGAGGGAGCAAAATAGTCACCGATGGCTATCACGTGTTGCCGCATGCGTCGCTCATGATTGCTGCTGGTGTAATCAAAAAAATCGCTGATCGAAAAAATCCGTTTGTTACTGTGGTGAATTCTTTTACCACGCATATTCCTGGACATGCACATCTGGATATTCTCGGAAAACATGTCGTTGAGGCTCTCAAGAAAAAGGGATTTAATGTTTGGTACTGCAATATCGGTGGCGCGGTAGACGATGGTATAGCCATGGGTCATTTCGGGATGAAATATTCACTCGCCTCAAGAGAATTAATTACAGATCAAATCGAGTCGGTAGTCGGCGCGCACCCGCCGGATGCCTGGATCGGGATTGGTAATTGCGATAAGATCGTGCCCGCCATGTTGAATGCGATGGTCCGACTCAATATTCCTTCACTTTATGTTTCAGGAGGGCCAATGCTTGCGGGGCAAAACAACACAGACCTTATAAGTGTTTTTGAAGGAGTAGGACAGTATTCATCAGGAAAAATGTCAGAAGAAAAACTGATCAAACTCGCCGAAGGCGCTTGCCAGACTTGTGGAAGTTGTTCTGGTATGTTCACGGCCAATTCAATGAACTGTTTGGCCGAAGTCATCGGGTTGGCTATGCCTGGTAATGGCTCTATCCCCGCGGCCCGTTGGGTCGATAAAGAAAAAGGTATCTGGGAAGTGAACCCCGACCGGATAGAATTTATTAAAAAATCGGCAGATGTTATCGAAAATGTAATGAAGAATAAGATTTTGCCATTGGATATTGTCACCAAAGAATCAATCGATAACGCATTTATTTTGGATCTAGCCATGGGTGGTTCGACCAATACTGTTTTACATACAATCGCCCTTGCTCGCGAGGCAGGGATAGATTACCAATTGTCCCGACTGAATGAATTATCCGATATTACTCCCAATGTCTGTAAAGTCTCCCCATCAAGACCAGATGTACATGTGGAAGATGTGAACAGAGTTGGTGGAATTGCGGCAATTTTAAAAGCGGTTAAGGATCATAGTAAATCACCGTTGAATATCGATCTGCCGACTGTTACTGGTAAACTTGCCGACACAGTAAATTTAGCGCCAGAAGCGGACGGAGATGTCATTCGTGTCGGTGAAAAAGCGTTTTTGCAAACAGGAGGTTTAGCTGTTTTATATGGTAATTTAGCTCCCGATGGATCGGTAGTCAAAACCGCGGGAGTCGACCGCGATATGATGCAGTTTACCGGAAAAGCGCGTTGCTTCAATTCGCAAGAAGATGCTCTTCATGCAATATTGAAAGGTGTTGTTCAGGATGGTGAAGTAGTTGTGATCCGCTACGAAGGACCACGCGGTGGTCCTGGTATGCAGGAGATGCTTTCGCCTACTTCGGCATTGAAAGGTCGGGGTACAAAAGCAGCGCTCATCACCGATGGAAGATTTTCTGGAGGTACACGCGGATTATGTATTGGACATGTTTCGCCAGAGGCCGCAGCCGAAGGCCCGATTGCCGCAATACAAGATGGTGATATTATCGAAATTGATTCAGAAAAACGTAAACTTAATTTGAAAATATCCGATGAGGAAATGAAAAAAAGAATAGAAGCGCTGCCGCCATTTGAGCCAAAAGTAAAACGCGGTTGGTTGGGTCGATACGCGCAGCATGTATTATCGGCGAATTATGGTGCGGTTATGGATAATGTTTTATAAATATTTTTAATTTATGTTAAAACCAATCAACACAGAAAAAGCTCCAAAGGCGATTGGACCTTACAGTCAGGCTATTGCCGTTGGAGACTTCGTTTATTGTTCGGGTCAAATTGGCCTTGATCCAAAAACCGGCGAACTTGTTAAGGGAGTAAAAAAACAAACTGAGCAAGCGCTTAAAAATCTGAAAAGCGTCCTTGAAGAGGCGGGAGGCGATCTTAAAACCGTCATGAAGACGACGATTTTTCTCGCTGATATGAATGATTTTCAGGTTGTAAATGAAGTTTATGGAGAACATTTCAAGGATCACAAGCCCGCCCGCTCGACTGTTGCTGTGGCCGCATTGCCAAAAGGTGCATTGGTCGAGATAGAAGCCTTTGCAATAAGAGCATTCGACGATATGGAAGAAGGTTGTGCTTGTGGCGGTGAATGTGGATGTAATTAAGATTTATTCTATGAATAATCCAAAAACCTTATTCGAAAAAATTTGGGAGTCGCATGTAGTTTTTCAGCAGAAAAACTATCCCGCGATATTATATATCGATGGGCATCTGATCCATGAGGTTACCACGCCTCAGGCTTTCGATGGATTGAGGAAACGGGGAGTTCCCGTATTTAGAACAGAACGAACATGGGCAACGGCAGATCACAACGTACCCACCAAGGATCAGCATCTGGCAATTAGAGAATTACTGTCCAGAAAACAAGTGGAGACCCTAACAAAAAACGCGAAAGATTTTGGAGTGCGTTTATATGGTCTTGGTCATCCATTTCAAGGAATTGTTCACATCATTGGACCTGATTTGGGAATCACAAAGCCGGGTATGACGATAGTTTGTGGCGACAGTCATACATCCACTCATGGAGCTTTCGGAGCTCTGGCATTTGGGATCGGTACCTCAGAAGTAGAACAGGTATTGGCAACGCAGTGCATTCTTCAATATAAACCAAAGACAATGAAAATAGAAGTTAATGGCGAACTTAAAAAAGGAGTTACCGCAAAAGATATTATTTTATATGTCATCTCCAAACTCTCCGCATCCGGTGGAACCGGCTATTTCGTAGAGTATGCTGGCTCTACCATACGTAATCTTTCAATGGAGGGCCGTATGACAATTTGTAATATGAGTATTGAAATGGGTGCTCGCGGTGGGATGATCGCTCCGGACGAAACGACATATATCTATATGAAAGATCGTGAATTCATGCCGAAGGGTAAAGAATGGGAGCGGGCTCTCGCTTACTGGAAAACTTTACCAACAGACGAAGGGGCAAGTTTTGATCGGGTTGAAATGTTCGATGCGCAAGATATAGAACCAATGATCACCTATGGTACGAATCCGGGTATGGGTGTATCGATAACTGGTCATGTACCATCTAAATCAGAAATAAATGAAGAACATGAAAAAAGAAATCTTGAAAAAGCATTAAATTATATGGGTCTTAAGGAAGGCCAAAAAATGATTGGCCAAACAGTCGATTATGTGTTTTTTGGGAGCTGTACTAATTCACGTATTGAAGATTTCCGTTTAGCCGCTTCTATGCTGAAAGGTAAGAAAAAAGCACCTCATGTGACGGCATATTTGGTTCCTGGTTCAAAGCAAGTTGAGCTTCAGGCACGTAAAGAAGGTCTGGATAAAGTTTTCGCTGATGCCGGGTTTGAATTGCGTGGCCCGGGTTGTTCGGCATGTTTGGGAATGAATGAAGATAAAATTCCAGCCGGTAAATACTGCGTTTCGACAAGTAACCGTAATTTCGAAGGCCGTCAGGGGCCGGGAGCTCGCACGATGCTGGTTTCGCCACTCACTGCTGCGGCCTCAGCTATTACCGGAGTTGTTACAGACCCAAGAGGATTGATATAAAAATATGGAAAAAACAAAATTAACGCATATTAAATCGACAGCCGTCCCACTGTCTATGGAAAATATAGACACCGACCAGATCATCCCGGCGAGATTTTTAAAGGCCACTACGCGCGCAGGATTTGGGCAGAACCTGTTTCGCGACTGGAGGTTTGATTCTTCTGGAGCCACGAAGAAAGATTTTGTTTTGAACGATCCAAGATATTTAGGAGAAGTACTTGTAGCTGGTAAAAATTTTGGCTGCGGCTCCAGCCGAGAGCACGCCGCGTGGGCATTGGTTGATTATGGATTCAAAGCGGTTATCTCCAGCTTTTTTGGCGACATATTCAAAAATAACGCACTTAATAATAGTTTGTTACCAATAGTAGTAGATCAGTCGATATTGGAAAAATTACTAAAAAGAGTGGAGAAAGATCCAAAAATGACTATCGAAGTCGATCTCGAAAGTCAGACGGTTAGTGTTCCGTCGCTTGCAATTTTAGAAAAATTCGAGATAAATCAGTATAAGAAGATTTGTATCATGAACGGCTACGATGACGTTGATTATATTTTCAGCAAAATGCAGGAAATAAAAAATTTCGAAATGACAAGACCGAACGACTTTTCAATTACGAAACAATAAATGCTAAAAAAAAATAAAAGTCATGTGCTTTTGCGTGGCCTTTATATGTTTTTTTATTTTTTAGTTTTTTTCCTACTTGTTGCGGCGATTAGTTCCGCCTGTCTTCCTTATATATATGCGCCTCTTATAAGCAGTGCCGTCAAGATTTCCGTACGTCAACCCTGTGGTCCTTTTTCCGATATATTTTATGTCCTCAATGTATTTTCTCCAGTTACTTTCGTTTTGGCTATGATATTGTCTTTTTTTACAACGGAGTTTACTATTAAGTTATATGGCCGAATGTCGGAATATAGTAGTTAATTTATTTTAGATTATGAAAATAATATTTTCTATTCTGAGTTCACTACTGTTATTGATCGGATTGGCGGTTGCCGGCTTTTTCTTATTAAAGTTTTTCCGCGGCCCAGAGATGATTGCAAGTGTAAAACAGGAAGCGGTTACTGCCGCCTATTCCTCACTTAACTCATGCGGTAAGGATGACGATTGTATCTTGTCCGATATTAAGCCTTATTGTGGTTGTTATTATTTGATAAATAAACATGTGCCTTCGGATGATCTCGCCAAAGCGGAGGAAGCTTATCGCAATTCGGGAGAGAAGTGTCGGGTAGATATCGAATGTCAGCAACCTCCGGAACAAGATCAAATAAAATGTGTATCCGGAAAATGCACTTCTGTTAGACCCACTGACGATCCGGAAAAAACTTTTTCAAGCGACCCGGAAATATTGGAGAAGCAGATAAAAAATAATTTATATAACGCAAATTATTGTGCGACAGATGATAATTGTATCGTTGCCGATATCGACGCTACTTGTCCCTTTGATTGCTATAATCTCGTTAGCCGCAACGCCGATCTTACCTGGATAAAACAGGGAATCTCAAAGTATAATGACATAGTCAAGGAACGATGTATTTACGACTGTGATCGGAAACCGACCGCAAAAGAAATAAAATGTGTTAAAAATAAATGCATTGATTCCAGATATCCTGGAAAGTAAATTAAACTATGAAAAAAAATATTGCCTTATTGCCAGGTGATGGTGTCGGACCGGAAGTTATTGCTGAGGGCGTGAAAGTGCTGAAAAAAATTGCATTAAAATTCGGTCATGAATTCAATTTTAAAGAAGCTTATATAGGGGCGATAGCTATAGATAAAATGGGTAATCCTTTTCCACCGGAAACCAAAACACTCTGCGAAGTTTCCGACGCTATATTGTTTGGCGCGATAGGAGATCCAAAATACGACAACGATCCTAAGGCAAAAATTCGTCCCGAACAAGGGCTACTCGCTATGCGAAAGGAGCTGGGACTTTACGCCAATGTAAGGCCGATATCAACTTTCAAAAGTCTTAACTACAAATCTACTCTGAAAGAGGAAGTTATCAATGGAGTGGATTTCGTAGTTGTACGTGAACTTACCGGAGGTATATATTTCGGTGAACCGCGAGGACGGTCGGACAATAATACAAGAGCTTTCGATACATGTGTGTATACTAAAGACGAAATTATTCGTGTCGCCAAATTTGCTTTTCAGCTCGCTGCCAAAAGAAAGAAAAAAATTACTCTTGTCGATAAAGCCAATGTTTTGGAAACTTCAAGATTATGGCGCGAGACTATACAAGAAATTTCGCCTGCTTTTCACGATATAGAAGTGTCGTACATGTTTGTCGACAATGCGGCGATGCAGCTCATAAAAAGACCATCCGAATTCGATGTTGTATTAACAGAAAACATGTTTGGAGATATTCTCACCGATGAAGCCTCTATGATTACTGGGTCTATGGGTATGTTGCCTTCGGCTTCAATTGGTTTGAAGACCTCTTTATATGAACCAATACATGGATCTTATCCTAAAGCTGCTGGCACAAACACCGCTAACCCGATAGGTACTATATTATCGGCCGCTATGTTACTTGAATATTCTTTTGGTCTTTTCACGGAGGCCGATAGCATAAGATCGGCAATCGAATCGGTGTTGGAGCAAGGCGCCGGAACCAAAGATATAGCCAAAGACAAACCACTTTCAACCTCTCAACTAGGAGACCTAATTATTGAAAAAATATAATTTGTCACTGATCCTGGATTTGCAATCTGGCCACAGCTATTCTAGAATGTTAAATATTATTATTTAAATAATTTATGGATAATCAACAGAATTCTCAATCAACGGCGCCCCAGGAAGCCCAACAAGCCTCTCCAAGCAAAGCGCCAATGATGTATATAGTTATAATCGTGCTTGTGGTATTGGCTGGTGGAGTGTTTATAGCAAAGCAGAAGTCTTCAGCTCCCAAAACGGAGAGCAATATGGAAGAAAGAAGAGAAGAATCTACCGAGTCCAAAGATGAAAAAATGATGGAAAAAGGGGACGAAGATAAAAAAAACGGCGAGGAAATGAGTAAAGATGAAAAGTCAGGCAAAAGTGAAAGTGAAGAAGATGCGATGACTGCCGATTTTGAAGTAGAAGGTGGAATGTTTTATTTTAAGCCCAATATACTTAAAGTAAAATTAGGTCAGAAAGTCGACATCGAATTTAATAACAAAGAAGGATTTCATGATCTGGTAATCGATGAATTCAAGGTAAAAACCAAGCAAATAAAAGCTGGCGCTAAAGATGACATATCTTTTGTCGCAGACAAAAAAGGTACATTTGAATTTTATTGTAGTGTAGGGGATCATCGAGCGAAGGGTATGAAAGGTAAGTTGATTGTTGAGTAAACTACCGTTACTAAAAATCCGCCCTCTAAACAGGGCGGATTTTTTTGCCTTTTATTTTTTGATGATTTCGAAGCCCGTGAGAGGTCTAAGTACTTCTGGCACCGATACTGATCCATCTTTTTGCTGGTAGTTTTCCAAAATGGCCACGAGTACCCGAGGTGAGGGGATAGCCGTATCGTTTAAGGTGTGACAGTATTCGGTCGTACCGTCTTTTTTTCGATATTTTATTTTTAGTCGCCGAGCCTGAAAGTCCGACATTATAGAATTTGAGGCGATTTCACCGTAATCATTTTTATACGGCATCCAGATCTCCGTGTCATATTTGAAAACCTGTGGTTCACCCATGTCGCCGGTGCACATAGTAAGGACTCTATAAGCTAGTCCAAAATCACGTAAAATTTCTTCCGTGTTTGCTTGTAGTTCTTCGTGAAGTTTCCGAGACTCTTCCATATCATTCTTCCCTATGATTACTTGTTCGATTTTCCAAAATTCATGAAGTCGATAAAGTCCCTTCGTATCTTTGCCATAGGCTCCCGCTTCTTTTCTGAAACAAGGAGAGAAGGCAACAAACTTTTTAGGGAGGTCTGACTCGTTCAGTATTTCGTTGGCGTAATAGGCAGTTACCGGTACTTCTGCCGTGCCAGCAAGATAAGCATCGTCCTCGTTTAATTTATATACTTCGCCTTCACCCCAGGGGAATTGGCCATTTCCAAAAAGTGTAAACCCCTTTACTATTGCAGGGGCAATAAGCGGAGTGTATCCTTTTTTGGCAAGTTTTTGGAATACATACCAAAGAATCGCCATCTGTAGAATCGCACCTTGATTTTTGAGAAAATAGCCGCGGAATCCCGATACCTTCGCCCCGCGTTCGAGATCTATTAAGTCTAAATTTAAGCCTAAATCTATATGAGATTTCGGTTCGAAATCAAACTGCGGTGGTGTGCCGAATTTCTTTTTTTCAACATTTCCAGATTCATCTGAACCAACCGGTACTTCATCGAGCGGTACATTAGGAACGTATGACAATAAGATATTCAAATCTGTTTGTATTTTTTCAAGCTCGAGTTCTATCTGTTTGAGCTCATCTTTTATTTGCTTACCTCTTTCCCGGCTTTTATCCGTCGGAGGTTGTTTCGACAAATTATTTCTTTCTTGACGCAGAATTTGTGATTTGTTTATAAGATCGCGGCGCTTGTCGTCTGCGGCGATGATTTTGTCGACATCAATTTGTCTGTTTTTATTGCGAGCCGCTGTTGCCACTTTTTCTTTATTATTTCTTATGAAATCGATTGAAAGCATATTTTTCTATTTTTTTGTAATTTATAGATATTCTATCAGAAAAAGAGCTCCAATGGCTCAAGAATTTGCTTTTGGGACGTGACGCCAGTCACATACGATTGTTTTTTTATCAGCTAACATTCGTTTACTATTTTTTCGATAGGAGGTGAGAATATATGGCAGCTGAAACACCACTTACATCAGATCAATATGAACAATTGTTCGGTCGCGATCCGAATAAGGTACCACTAGCGCCGGAAAAAGACAGATACGGATTGCCTACAGAGTTTTTCGCTTTAGAAGGAAGTGATGAATATTTTGCCCTATGGCAAGTTTTGAAGCAGGCAAACAATCAGACTTCTCAGATTAAGTAATATTTTTTTTACTCCCACTCCATGGTGGCGGGGGGTTTCGTAGTAATATCGTATACAACGCGAGAAACCCCCTTCACCTCGTTTGTTATTCTCGAAGCGAGGGATTGTAGTAGTTCATAAGGAAGTCGAGACCATGATGCGCTCATAATGTCGGACGAGTCATAAATTCGCAAGGCCACAACTTCTCCATAAAACCGTCCGTCTCCTTTGACGGCGGTTGAGTTGGCTCCAGTCAATATAGGGAAAGACTGGAAGATCTTATCGTAGATACCTGCTTTTTTTATTTCCTGAAGTACTATTTGGTCTGCATGCTGCTGTCTTGCCAATCGTTCGGCTGTTACTTCTCCAATGATTCTTATCGCTTGTCCTGGGCCCGGGAATGGCTGCTTATTGATCGAATCTTCCGATAACCCGAGATTGCGCCCAATCTCACGGACTTCATCTTTATAAAAGTCCCTTAGTGGTTCTACGAGTTTAAACTTCATGTTTTCCGGCAAACCTCCCACATTATGATGGCTTTTTATTTTGGCTGCGTGCTTGCTACCTTGGCTTTCGATTACATCCGAGTAAATCGTACCTTGTACCAGGAAGTCTATGTTTTGTAATTTTTTGGCTTCAATCTGAAAAAGCTCGATGTACAAGCTGCCAATAATTTTTCTTTTTTGTTCCGGATCAATCACGCCTTTTAGTTTTTTTAAAAATAGTTCTTTGCAATCTATAACAATTAGATTTATATTTAGCATCTCTCGGAATATATGCTCGACTTCTTCCCGAGCGCCTACTCTCATCAGGCCGTTATCGGCAAACACAACTGTAAGCTTGTTGCCAATTGCCCGCCCAACAAGTGCCGCTGCCACTGTCGAATCCACTCCGCCAGAAACTGCTGCCAGCGCCTGTTTGTCGCCGATCTGCTGTTTAACCGTACTTATAATAGAGTTAACATCTATAGTTTTTTCAGAGGTCTTTATGTTGCAGATTTTTTCGACAAAATTGCGCAAAACCAACATACCATCCTCCGTGTGGTCAACTTCCGGATGAAATTGTACACCATAAATTTTTTTTTGTTCGTTTACCATAGATGCGGATTTGATGGTTTGCGAATGGGCGACAAACTCAAAGCCATCCGGTGCTCGTATCACTGTATCGCCGTGACTCATCCATATACGAGAATGTGGAGAAAATCCTTCAAGGATAGTTGAGGATTTGTCGATGATAAGAGTCGCTGGTCCGTCTTCCCGTATTTTATCTTTAACAGTCTTTCCGCCCGGAAGTAAGTGCGCAGTCAGCTGCTGCCCATAGCAAATTCCGAGAATCGGGATGCCCATATTAAATATTTCATCATCGACTTGTGGAGCATCTTTTGCATACACGCTTGATGGGCCGCCCGATAAGATTATCCCTTTTGGTTTTAGGCGCTTTATTTCAGCCGATGCCATATCTGGCGTCACAATAATTGCATTCGATCCGATTTGTCTGATTCTACGGCCTATGAGATGACATGTTTGCGAGCCAAAATCGATAATCAGTATCATGTTTTAATAATTTCCCCCGGCATTTGTAATGAGCAAACTATGCGGGTGGCTTTCGGTAAGAGACGCCTGACTGATTTGTAAAAATTTACCGGTACTCTGTAATTTTTGTATAGTTTCCGCGCCTACATAATACATTCCCGATTTGATGCCGCCGATAGATTGGTCTAGAAGGTCCTTGACTGTGCCTTTGACGGGTACTAAGCCTTCCACTCCTTCGGCAACGAGCACGCGGTCACTATAGTTTTTCCCATGAAATTCGTCTTCCGACTTTATCTCTCCGCCCTTTTTCATTGCGCCCACAGAGCCCATCCCGCGGTGAGTTTTGAATTTATATTTTTTAGTTTTGTCGTTGAAAATGCTTCGGAATCTATGTGGTACTTGCGAAACGTCGAGTTCTTTTATTTCGCCAGGCGACTCTTCAGAGGAGGCAAAGTAGCTCCCCATCATTACAGTTGAGGCTCCCGCCGCAATCGCTTTTACAATATCGCCGGAATATTTAATTCCGCCATCTGCGATAACCGGAATGTCGTGTTCTGCGGCAGCTCGAGACGTCTCGAGTACGGCCGTTATCTGTGGTACTCCCATACCGGAAATTATCCGCGTCGTGCATATAGCCCCAGGTCCCATCCCTACTCTCAATCCGTCCGCGCCCGCTGCGATAAGTGCTTTTGCACCATCGTAAGTAGCTATATTTCCGGCGATGACTTCAGTGTTTGGAAAGTTGGTTTTTAAGTACTTTAGGGCGTTGATTATCGGTTCGGCAAAACCATGCGCCGAGTCGATTAGTAGTACCGATACTCCAGCGGCAATAAGTGCTTTTGCTCTAATTTCAAATCCTTTATTGGCCCCGATGGCCGCTCCTACTGCGATATGCTCCGTAAGCACTTTTTCTACTTCATCCACTTGGTCACCGATCGTGAGATTGCGATGAATGATGCCAATACCACCAAGCTTACCGAGTGCAATAGCCAAACGGCTTTCTGTGACTGTATCCATAGGAGCGGATACGAATGGGGTAGAGAGCGTAATGTTCTTTGTCAGTTTTGTCGTCAAGTCGATCTCATTTCTTGAAAATCCGCTGTAACCCGGTACGAGCAAGACGTCATCGAAAGTTATTCCCTGTCCGACTATCTTTTCTTCATAAGTATAAGTTGCCATCATTGGAAGGTAAATTTATAAAAGAAGCTTCAAATGCCCATCTGATTGTTTGACCGATTTCTTTTTCTGTAAGAATATTATTATCCCTTAAAAGTTGCAGTTCTCTTTTCAGGCTCGTTTTCAACATCGCGGGGTTATCGGTATTTATACAGAATTTTACTCCGTTATCATAAAGAGTTCGTATCACCTGCTTAAGTTCATGAAGATCTTTTATGAACCCGACGCTGAGGTTGGAAGTTGGGCAAATACACAGCGTCAAATCTCTTTTGACGATCTCTTTCATTAGTTTTTTTGATTGTGATGCTCTTATACCATGATTGACTCTTTCTAAAGGTAGTACTTTAAGCACGTGTTCCATTTCACCGACATCGCCGTCTTCGCCAGTATGACTGCTGGTATGTAGTCCGCTTTTCAGAGCTTCTTCATATAGTTTGCTGTAATCTTCATAGCGGAATCCATCCTTGTGAGGGCCGGCAATGTCTATACCCACGACGCCACGGTTTTTGTATTTCATGGCCTTTCTTACAATTATTTCATTCATTTTATATGGTAGGCGTCTGTCAAGAAAAAAAATCAATCCGGCCCTGATTTCTGGGAATTCGGCGAGTGCCTTCTCCATACCACGCAGAGCTGCGAGAATAATCTGGTCAAGGTCGTGTTCGCCCCCACGGTTACGAAACATAGGGTTAAAGCCCAGTTCTTGTAAAGTGGTGTTGTTTACACGATAAGCACCGGTAATTGTTTCGTATACGGATCTTTCTATAGCCATCGGTGAAGATTGTATTCTTTCCGTCCAGTGGAAAAGTTTGTGATAATCTTCCCAAGTGATATGTTTTTTATTCAGTCGGATCATGTCATAAAAATCCCAGTAAGTTTTTGATGGAAGTTTGATCCCTTGCTCGTGTGCAATGCTCCATAAAATATGCGGCTCTACGGAAAGACCCAAATGAAAATGAAGTTCGGCAAGAGGAGGAGAATTTCTTAGATGTGTCTCCATATTTTATTATAATCGAGATATATTCATTTGCAACTGCGTTAACGTATAATTAGGGATTGGGTTTTTGATATAATCCGTTTATGGGTAAATTTATTACCGGAAGAGCTATTGCAAATCCTAAACTTAAAAACGGAACTGAAATAATTTTGCGGTACCCTAAATGGGAAGATTTAGCGGCAATGACCGAATATATAAACGAGCTTTCGGCAGAAGATACATATATTACTTTCTCTGGAGAAAAAATAAGTTTTGAAGAGGAGGGGAAATATCTAAGTTCCGTTTTGTTAGCTCACGAAGCCGGGAATCACATAAAAATCTTGGCTTTCAATGCGGATAAAATGATTGGTATCGCCGATGTGGCAAGGGTGTTTTCAGGTAAAAAACGCGAATTGCACACGGCTGTGCTTGGGATTTCGTTGAGCAAAGATTTTCGCGGTATCGGATTAGGTGAAATACTCATTCGAACTGCCATTGAGGAAGCGAAAAAAGAAATCACCGGTTTACGACTTATAAAACTAAGTGTGTATGGCCCGAACAATATCGCTTATTCTTTATATCGCAAGGTAGGTTTTAGAGAATTCGGGCGTTTACCGGGAGGGCTTTTCTATAGAGGTGAATATCATGATATGATCGAAATGTACCTCGATATCAGTTGATTGATGCTTTTATTTTTTTTACCGACTCCTCTATTCCTAATTCGGATATTACATCGGCCGCCTTCGGTCCTGCCGGTTTCCCCAAAAGCGCTCGGTAGAAAGCCGGGAAAACATCTTTGGGTTTGTAGCCTTTTTCTTTCATCGTTTCAAAGCAAGCGTTTTGAATTACGTCACGATCAGGGTTTTTTATTTTTTCTAGTTTTGCCGCTAAACTCTTCAGAAACTCATTTTGTACAGCGGTATTCTTGCTATCATCGATAATTTTTTGGTCGTTATTTTCGGTTTTATTCGAAGCGTATGAATTAAGATATATCTCGGCATATTTGATTCTTTCTTTTAGCAATCCCAATTCCAATTTATTAAGGCTTTTACCTTTTTGCTGTTCGAAAATTATTTTTGGTTCGGCCTTAGATCTGAGTGTATTTATTATAGTTCGGAATCGCGGCAGGAATAACCTTTTTTTTGGTAATGGCTCGACTTCGGAAAGTTCGATGATTCTGGCGAAATCTTTTTTTACTTCTCCTTGTTTGTCGGCCGTAAGTTTATTTTCAAGTTTATCAAAGTGAGCATTCAGGCATCGATCGTAATCGTCGAACAAATTCGGGATCGTATCGCCATACGGGTTGAAATCAAGGTGGGTGCCGACGGGTGTTCGCACAATTAAGAAACGGAAAACCTCCGGCGGTAATATTTTAGATACTTCAATAGCCGACGAACCGATGCCTTTTGAAGAAGACATTTTTTTGCCTCCTATCGTAAACCATTCATAAGGCACGGCATAAGGTGTTGGGATCTTATATACTTCCTTACAGAAAGCGTCGGCCATATCATAAGATCCGCCAGCCGACATATGATCCTTGCCCGAACCCTCGATCGTCACTCCGATCACTTTCCAGTGAGCGGGCCAATCAAGCTTCCAATGCAGTTTTCCATTTCCGTCATATGGGCTTATTTTTCCACTGAAACCACATCCGACAGCCCATTTGGCAGCGTGTGGCTCACATCGATAATAAATGTGTGTGCCATCCCATTTGTATGCCACGGTCGTGCCTACTTTTTTGCATTTTTCACAGACTGCTTGGTAAGGCAACCAGTCGGGAGCGCGTTCCGCCTTGGCGACCCGCAAATATATGTCGCGAATTTTTTGGCCATTATCCAGAGCTTCCTTTATAACTCCATTCATTTTCCCAGAGAGATAAAGCTCGGAAGACCAAATGATTTGCGGTTTGCAGTTTATCGACTCGAAAACGCTTATAAATTCGCGGGCAAAATATTCGGCGAAACTTTTATAAGCCGGGTCGGGCGAGGGGATACGAAACAAAGGCATTCCCGAGTATTGACTCCACTCTTTTATGTCCAAATACGATGGAATAGCATCCATCTGATCGAAATCATTGAAAACATAAGAGAAATTGGCGTCTGCACCATGCTCTTTCAAGGATTTGAAGATCATATCATGAATGACCACACCCCTGAGTGCGCCCACATGCACACGTCCGGATGGTGTTTTCATGTCATCAACCCACTCTCGTTGCGTTCGACTTTCTATCAGTTTTTTTACTTCTCGGTCTACCCAGATCATATTTAATACATTAAATATACTAAGAAAATAAAAAATGTAAAGGAGTAGTAAATTATTTTATTTCGACGATCGTATATTCGATTTCACCGGCTGGTATATTTACTTTTACCTTTTGGCCTTTTTTCTTTCCAACGAGTGCTTTGCCAATAGGAGATGTATGAGAGAGTTTTTTGTTCATTGGATCCGCTTCAAACTCACCGACTATTATGTACTCGTGCGTACCGTGCTCACTCTTGATTACCACTTTTTTTCCTACATCTACAAGAGAATTGTCCGAAAGACTTTCTTCGATTATTTCTACATTGTTCAGCAATTCAGCCAGTTCCATGATTCTACCCTCAATGAAAGCGAGCTCTTCTTTGGCGGCGGTGTATTCGCTGTTTTCCGAAAGATCTCCCATAGCGCGGGCTGTTTGAAGGCGGTCTATTGCTTTCTGCTTTTTGTTCTTTAGCAGGTCAGCATGCTCATCGACCATTTTTTTATGGCCATGTGTTGTTAATTTGATTTTATTCATAAAAAAACGCCCCTTAAGAAGTCTAATATGTTGCGTATTTGAGGGGCAACTGCTAGAATATTACAACAATCTGTGTGTAATGTCAACGGTTGACCCCATCGTCTAGTGGCCTAGGACGGCAGGTTCTCATCCTGTAAACCGGGATTCGAATTCCCGTGGGGTCACTTAGATTGTCACTAAAGCATTTTCTGCTATAATTCTTTATGCTCGAATCCCAATATTCTTCCGTAGAAGCGGCGTGTAACTTTGATCGATATGTGCAGCAGGATCATGCGAAAGATATGATTTATCATGATATCGCCACCAAAATAAGCGAGCATGCCATTTTTGAAGGTTCTCGATTAATGGTAGGCGATATTGGTTGTGGAACGGGGCAATTTGTCGAAATTCTTCAAGCAGAAATACCGCAATCGCATATAGTTTTCGCCGATATAAGTAAAAGTGCCGTAGCCATGACAAATAACAGATTTGCGAGTATTGATTTTTCAACTCGTCCTTCGGGGATTTGTATGAATTTGCAAGATGGATTTCCAATAGATGATGAAGCATTCGATGTGCTAACGTCTCATTTTGTTATTTCTGAAGTTCCAGAGTTAGACAGTCTGTTACAAGAATATTATCGTACCTTGAGACCCGGCGGCTTAGGGGTGTTCTCAATGACCAGTCCGCTCTCGGATATGCTAACCTCCATTCTTAAGCCGGGAAGGATTCAAAATCTTAGTCTAGAAAAGCAGGGAGAACCTCAGATGGGGGAGTATCATTTATCAAATGGCTTGGTTGTGCCGCATTATTATCGCGACTACGACACGCTAATCGGAAGCTTTCATAAAAATGGTCTTCGAGTCACCACCGCTGATATGGTACGCTATTATCCCGTAGAAGATGGAAAGGTAGTACCTTTGCCCGAATATCTTGTTCTATACACTCAAAAAGATAATAGAAGGTTCACAGGAACAAGTAGAAGAAGAATAGAATATAAACTATCTCTAAATAATCCAACAAAGATAGAAGATATAGCTGTCAACAATGGGAAACATAAATTTATTCGTATCAGTCAAGATAGGAAAAATCAAAATCATCCAAGTGGATTGAATACTTAAATTGAGTGTAGTTGATGTATGAACAGTCTTTGAAACTTTAATAAACGCTTTTATTTCTTCCTTGTAAAGAGTAATCAACATAGAATTCTATTGTTCACTAAAAATGGATATTTATTATGTATGAATTAACCGTATCGTTTAACCTTTATCGTTGCTAAAAAAATATACATAAATTATTAGTCGTATATTTATTTTACAGATAGAAAAGGTATTATTTTATTTTGTTATATACATATTTAGTATATATAAAAATACATTTTTTATGCTATAATAAAACTTCGCTCTTTAACATCTTTCTTGTCGCAAGTATTTTCTATTGGGACAAGAAAATCGACAAGTGTTTTATACACGAAAGGAAAAACGCAAGATGGTTCCATTAAGGATCGGAGTAGTTGGTTTGGGGAATCAGGCGATGAGCGATCATTTGCCTGCGATTATTGGCAGCGATATGTTTGAATTAGTCGGATTGTGTGATGTTGATGGGAAGAGACTTGAGCAAGCCACAAAGATCTATGAAGTTAAAGGCTACTCACGTTTCGATGACATGCTAAATGATGGTGACTACGACGTTATGATGATGACGCTTCCGCATTGCTACTATATGGATCATATTCAGAAAGCAGCAACGCATGGAATTCATGTGATCAAGGAAAAACCTTTTGCTGTTAGCATGAGCGAAGCAGCGGAAATGCAGCGTATTATTCTGAACAGCGGAATATATGTTGGCGTCACTCTTCAGCGTCGTTTTAACCCAGTATTTCAAGCGGTGAATCAGTTGAAGCGTAGAATCGGCAAAATCTATCTTGTTGAAGGGAAATATACTTTCAACATCAAGAATCTGGATGAAGGATGGAGGGCCTCTAAGCAGCTAGCAGGCGGTGGGGCATTGATCGATATGGGGTACCATATTGTCGACTTGATGAGTTGGTATTTCGGGATGCCTTATAGCGTGTCAGCTCGGCTTTCAATGGGGAACCGTGAAGGGCAGGTGTACGATGTCGAAGATACTGCAAATTTGACTCTTTGCTATATGAATGGAGGAGGATACGATCAAAAAACTATCGCACACCTTTTGATTTCCAGAACATACCCTGAGAAACACGAGGAGATAAAGTTTGTTGGCACCAATGGAACAATTCTCCTTCAGCGTGGAAGTGTGACGCGGTTCGATCAAGCAGGAAATCAGATGGAGAGGCTTGTCAGAGAAGGGAGTTGGCCATCGGCTGCGGTTGACCAATTGGAGTATCATGCCGGGAAAATTTTAGGTCATAATCCCGATCAGGCTCTTATGTTACACGAACAACTAGGTCATATCGCGATTGTGGAGGCAGCTTATCGATCTGATAAGCTTGAAAGATCAGTTAAGCCGACTGATATTTTGTCGGAACACGGATATTCCAACTTTAATGGTAAATAAAAGGAGATTTCTACAATGGTTACTACCAATCAACAGCAACTCGCAATTCTTGGCGGCCCAAAAGCCGTCACCGCCCCTGGCCCACATTACGTTTGGCCGCGAAAAACTCAGGCAACGGTCGATGCAGTAATGAATCAGGTGGTCAATGGCGATGTGTCAATCTATAATCGCTCCGGGATTTTTGCTGAGTTTGAGGATAAGTTTGTTGCCTACCACGGCGGCTTGATGCCTTATTCGCTCGTTCTGAATTCTGGCACAAGTGCGTTATGGAGCATGTATTTCGGCGCTGGCTTGATGCCTGGGGATGAAGTGATTGTCCCCGCGTACAGCTTTTACGCGACATACTCCCCCTTGATGTGGACGGGCGCGACGCCCGTTTTTTGCGACGCTCAGGCGAATGGCAACATTGATCCTGAAATGATCGAGGAGCTCATTACACCGCGCACGAAGGCCGTGGTTGTCACGCACATGTGGGGAATTCCATGCGACATGCCTCAGATCGTTGAGATCTGTCGGCGACATGGTTTACTGCTTTTTGAAGATTGTAGCCATGCACACGGCGCTAGTATTGCTGGCCAGAAGGTTGGCACGTTCGGCGACGCCGCGGCTTGGTCCCTTCAGGGGCAGAAAATTGTCACTGGAGGAGAGGGCGGAATTTTGTTAACTCGTGACGCGGATATTTTCTATGGCGCCTTGCTTCTTGGGCAGTATAACAAGCGGTGCATGCAGCAGATTCCAAAAGATCACCCCCTCTATGGGTATTATTTAGCAGGAGCGGGTCTCAAACTCCGAGCGCATCCATGGGCGATTGCAATGGCTAACGAGCAATTCACCCATCTTGATGAGTGGATCAAACAGAAACATCAGTATGCCATGATGTTTTCAGAAGCATTGCGCGATTTCCCGTTCATTTCAACTCCAAAATTCCAGGGCCAGCCGGCCTGGTATGCGTATGTGTTTGGTTACGATGAGGGCTTCGCCCAAGTGCCGATCGACACATTCGAACGAGCGCTGAAAGCTGAAGGGCTGCTGGAAATCGATCGACCTGGATCGACATGTCCTAACTATGGGTTGCCGCTTTTCAATTCACCCAACGAGATCCTGCCTCATCTGTACGATAGTCCTTTGCCGCGTCAATTCGGTTTCCCAGGCGCGGATCAGTTTTTCGCGCAGGCGATCAAGTTGCCGGTTTGGGCATATGAGGATGAGCGCAAGATCGTCCAGCAGTACGTCGACGGTCTTGTGAAGGTCTGCCGGGCTGTGTATAATAATCCAAACTCATTGAAAGGAGGCAATAATGAATGAATTTTAGTGGAGTAGGTATTGATCCTTCGCTTACCCAGCAACTACTTTCTACTTTAGTAAAAGACAGAATTAGTAAAGTGGTTGTTGGAGCAGTGGTAATCAGACATGGGAAAGTCCTGCTGTTGAAAAGGACAGCGGGAGAAAATAATGAGTTCGAGTCACTTGTCGAATTACCAAGTGGAGGAGTAGACGAGGGAGAGGAGCTCGATTCAGCTCTCATCAGAGAGGTTTACGAAGAAACAGGTCTTCAT
>CAYMOO010000011.1:10332-20149 GCA_964392185.1 uncultured Gammaproteobacteria bacterium | reverse complement strand
GATACCCTATAATTATAGCACATGAATTTAGGTTGTATTAATAGTATATTTTTTAATTGAAAAAAAATGTGGATAACTTTTTGGAAACCGACTACGTAATAAAGTACGATTTTTGTATAATATGCTATGCGGATTTCGCTCTTTACGAATAATCTTCTGTACCATAAAGCTTTCACGGATTTACAAAATCTATTATTAAAATATAAACCCGACATTATTTGTCTTCAGGAATTTGAACAAGACGAGGAGAGTTTGCGTAAATTAGCATCCATCGGATATCTACTGGCCGGATCCTCAAAAACTTTCGTCAGAAACCACAAAGTATTTTATGTAGCGACTTTTTACAGAAAGTCAGCCGTAGCTTCGGTCAGTTCGGGAGCGATCGATCTGCCGCGTACCCATTATGAAACTTTTTTATATTATTTACGCGGTGCGCACACTCCCAGGAAGATTTTGAAGACTGTTTTCAAATTTGGACACGGAGCTGAACTTCTGGTTTACAATTTACACCTAACCGCGCTCGCAACAAACGGCGGTCGTATGCGCCAGCTTCTTGCCGCATTGGAAGATCTGAGGATTTCAGGTATGGATAGATTTATTTTGGCCGGCGATTTCAACTACCCGTACCGTAGGAAGAAACTTGAATTTCTGATGAAGCAATATTCACTCGAAGAAGCGACAAAGGAAATAGATCACACATTTGAAAGTAAATTATTCAAAATTATCCCTCTGAAATTAAAGGACGATTATATTTTGTATAAAGGCGTCGATGTGATCGATACGAAAAAGATCAACTGGAGAGTGTCCGACCACTATCCGATCATTTCTTATTTTGAGATATAGGTTCGTCGAGGGAGCTGATTATCGTCTTCAACATCTGCTTTATTTCGCTTATGATTTTCTGGTCGACGGGAACTTTTTCCATTTTTTTGCGGTCGTCTCCATTATATAAGTGTCCGCCCATTTCGTACTCGAACTGATCTTCGACTTTGCCCCGGGTGACTATTTGCAGGGCGGCCATCAAGTATTTGCGATAGCTTTGCAGACGACCTTCTTTTTCGATGCGCCTGAGAGAAAACTTCGCCCGTACATGTTTTAAATATTTGGCTTTAATTCCGGCTTCATGCGCGGTCACGATTATATGATGATCTTCGGGGAAAAATTTATTTTCCGACGGGTAGTCTTTGTATCCGCCGATATGATGGAAAAAATTACGCTCGAATATCATGACGCCGCCGGTTGGAAAGGGTTTCCCGAAAGACTGGGAAAATTCGATTACCAAGTTCACCAACTTGAAAAGGGCAACATCGGTATAGTTTCCGCCAAGCGGCAAGAGAGCCGGCAAAAATACCAAATATTTCGATTCGGAAACTTCCTTTTGTAAGTTATTCAGGAAGTTGGGAAATATCCGCATATCGGCATCGAGAAAGATTACATATTTGCCGCTGCCCGTTTTGGCTCCCAAATTTTTTTGTATGGAGACGCCTTTTTTTGAATTCTCGATGATTTTTATGTCGATTTTGTTCTTATACGATTTGGCTACCGCTACGGTCTTATCCACTGAGCTTGCGTCAACTACTATAACTTCAAAAACCGACTGTGTTTTTTGTCTTGCGATATCCTCCAATAATTTTGGCAGATAGTATTCTTCGTTTAGGGTCGGAATAACAATAGAAAACAAGATTTCTGGTGTGTCCATAATAACGGATTATCTTATTATAACAGGACGACCGGTATTTTCGGTTCCGACACGTTCAAACACATAGGCGCCACTGTTTTCGAAAACCAGCCTGAGATTTTTCGATCTGAGTGCGGTGTCGATAAGCAGGGAGCAGCAGCCGGTCCAGTCGGGTTCCAATTTCGTATGTTTACTTATATATATATGAGTGTATTTTGGAAATTTTTCTTGTGCCAGTTTTTCGACACATCCGATGTCATAATCCATACAATTTTTAAGATCCGCATTCATTTTCAGTCTCGACGAAAAATCGGGCAGCCATTCGTACGCTTGGACAGTGGCCAAACTTTTTCTTTCGGACAAAGCCGGGAACCACTCCGATGTCGTGTCAAGAAACCATGCCCATCCCGGGTGTGCCGACATGACTATAAATTCACTCGATGATTTTGTATTTTTGTCTATCCAGTACATCGCCTCTCTTTCATCCTTCTTGAGGTATGCGAAAGGTGTGAAATCGTGGTCAAAGGCGCTTACAAATGAGGCGACCAGTGCGGTTATTATGACTATAACGGAGATACCGTATTTGAGTTTGATATTTTTTGAAACTTCATCGATCCCAAGACCCGCAAGCGCCGCCAAAGGTAAAAATAAGAATGTATGCGACTGGCGTGAGACTGTTATAAGAATGGCAATAATCCATATAAGCAGCCGGTAGTCTTTTTTTGCGGCAAGTATCAATATGCCAATTAGCGAAAATGCAATATATATATTGAATTTAGACTCGGTGGCGTAGTAAATCAGAGATAGTTGTCCGGCCGATATAACATCGCGTGGATTCGAGTGGAGCGCATTTATAAAAGGAGCGAACCCATGAATACTCAAGACATGAGTCCACCAGGGAGCCGACGTTATGATGCCCAACATACCGAAGATGCAAACGGACAGAAAATCCTTTTTCGGGTTCCCGAATATAAATAAAAATGTCACGACGGATACCAGAGTAAAAACGGCGAATTCCATATGTGAAAGCAAGCAAAGTCCAAATAGAACTCCTCCGGTAATCAGTTGTTTTTTATTGCCGTGCTTATAATACTTCATCATCGCGATCAGAGCAGCGAGGGAGAAGAGCATTCCGGCCGAGCGGGTCAGCCCACCGCCAAGGATAACCGACTGGAAACTCCGAGGCGACAATAAAAAAACTACCAAAGATAATACTTGAACGCGTTTCTGGGGAAAAATTTCTTTTACTAATAAATAGTAGAGTAGTATCGTAAAACTCGATATAAACCAGGGCAAAAAGCGGAACAGCTGGATCATCGGTATATTCAAGAATTGGGTGGCGAAACCGACTATATAAAAGCTTAGCGGCGAATAAGCGAAAGGAATAAGCGAATGGTTGTATGTGGTATAGGCGGGTATGACGAAGTTATTTTTTATCAAGTCTTTCGTCATCTCATAAAACATTCCCCCGTCATTGAGTGCGAAGTCGGCCGCAAGTATAAAATACAAACGCACCAAGGCTCCGGCCAATATGATTATTCCGATTATTAATATTTCCTTTTTTTTCATCATACCCTTCGCTAACTATGATACTGAGATACCACCTTAAATTGACTATAATTATAACACCTGGTACCATTACTTTATGGATCCGCATGAAGTTTTGGTTGTTGAAGACGATCAATTCTACTCCAGTATCTTCGATAGAAAATTGAAAGCCGAGGGCTATAATGTAATAGTCGTTTCCGATGGGGAAAAAGCTCTCAAAACGATGCGGGAAAAAAAACCCGATCTTGTGCTTCTCGATATGGTTATGCCGGTAAAAGATGGTTTTGAGACCTTGAAAGAAATGCGGGAAGATGTTAATCTTAAGGATATTAAGGTTATCGTCCTTTCCAATCTGGGTCAGGAATCGGATGCGGAAATTATTAAAAAATTCAACATTACCGACCGGATCGTAAAGGCAAATATGTCTTTGGAGCAGATGGTCGAAGCGGTGCGCAAAGCACTTATATAAAATATGGTCACAATACTTATTGTTGAAGACGATATTCAGCTTCAGGATATTTACAAACGGAAGCTTACCAAAGAAGGCTACAATGTGCTTCTTGCCGGCAACGCCCAGGACGGACTGCAGGCGGCCAAAACCGGATCACCATCTCTTATATTGCTCGACCTCATGCTTCCCGGAGGGCAAAACGGATTCGATATACTCGAACAAATCAAGCGCGACCAGTCGATGGCGAATATCCCGGTAATTATCCTTACCAACCTCGATGGCGAACAGCAAAGCGCGATGGCTATAGGTGCCGCCGACTATATAATCAAAGCCAACACGTCTCTCGACCAAATGATGGTTAAGGTAAAGACATTTACAGAAAAGAAATAAATATGTTGTCTATCGGCAATCAAACAATCAATAGTCCTCTCGATCCCAAACTCAAATCACTCAGTGATGTTATCAACCGGATCACCAATTTCATGATTCCACTTGCGGCGATAATACTGCTCTTTGTCATGATATGGGGTGGCTACGACGTACTTATGTCCCAAGGTAGCGCCGAAAAAGTCAAAACCGGCCGGCTCAAGATTACGGCAGGCATCATCGGCCTGGTGCTTATGGTTTTTGCCTATGTCATAACCCGATTGGTTACCCGCATATTCGGAGTCGGAGAAGAGTTGTTCCAATAAGATTCAGAAACGGAAGTTTTTTATCGCTTCTTCGTAGTTTTTTGGATTCCCAACATCGAACCATTGGCCTTCAAACACGAAACCGCTTACCATCTTTCCTTGTATGAGGTGTTCTATGACATCTTCGAATAAGAAGGACTTTTTACCGGCGGGGAAAAATTGAAAGATCGACGGTTCGCAAACATATATACCGCAGTTGACCAAATGACTTTGTATCTTATTTTTTGGTGCCGCCTGATAAAATCGGACGAGTTTTGTCCCATGGAGGGTGAGCTGGCCGAACTCACTCGGCTCATCCACAGTTGTGAGGGCGATAGTTGCTATCGACTGTTCTTTCTGGTGAAATTCGATGAGATCCTGAATGGGCAATGTGGTAAGTATGTCGCCGTGTATCAATAAAAATTGTTCCTGACCGATAAGTTTTTGTACTTTAAGCAATGCGCCGCCTGTTTGCCGCGGCTCCGTTTCGGTTGAGTAGGTGAGATTTACGCCGAATTTTTCACCGTTGCCGAAATATTCCTTGATTTTGTCTCCCAGGTATCCGGTGCAGAGGATGATGTCGGTGATAAGGTTTTCTTTAAGCTCGTTGAGAAGATGCTCAAGTATCGGTTTGCCTTTTACCGGGAGCAAGGATTTGGGCATTTCATAAGTAAACGGTCGCATTTTGGTTCCTTGTCCGCCGGCCAATATTACGGCTTTTCTTATTGTTGGTTTGTTGAATTTGTCGAGGATGTATTCGATCGCGTGGGAGCGGTTGCGTATTTTTTGTTTGTCTATGAGACTATCCACCCGCTGTATTGTGCTTTGTTTTAGGGTGATCGTGATCCTTTGGCGTCTCATGGCTAAATATTGTACTCACTTAATTGACATTTGTCAAAGATGCCGATATAATAAACTTTTAGGTATGAATAAGATTTACTTATTTTTTTGCAACGAACTAAACATTCGTTTTTAATTAAGCCCCCCGTAAAGCGGGGGATTTTTTTTGCCTTTTTTTATGATGAAAGAGAATAAGGATTTACCTATTATTATCTCCGTAGGCGGCGGCCTCATAGTCCCCCATGGCGGTATAGACACGGTTTTTCTGAAGAAACTGAACGAATTTATCCGCAGTCAGGTAAAACTCGGCAAAAGATTCTTTCTTGTGGCCGGAGGCGGTCGGACAGCAAGACATTATCGCGATGCCGGTAAAAGTGTTATCGGCGGCTTGACCGATGAAGATCTCGACTGGTTGGGTATACATTCTTCCCGCCTCAACGGCCATCTCCTCCGGACGATTTTTCAGGATATCGCTCATCCCCGTATCATTGAAAACTACGATAAAAAACTCAAAAACTGGAATGAACCGATCGTTATCGGAGCCGGCTGGAAACCGGGCTGGTCAACGGACTATTGTGCCGTCGTCCTTGCCCGCGACTACGGTGCGAATCTGGTCATCAACCTTTCCAACATAGACTGGGTTTACGATAAAGACCCCCGTCAGTTTCCGGATGCCAAACCGATCGAGAAGCTGACATGGGACGAGATGGAGAAACTGGTCGGTAACAAATGGATTCCCGGTATGAATGCTCCCTTCGATCCGATAGCCGCGCAGCTCGGTAAAAAACAAGCCCTCACCGTTATCGTCACCAATGGCAACGACATACCCAATCTCAAAAAAATATTCGAAGGCGATTCGTTCAAGGGGACCGTGATTATGCCCTACCGCATCGATGCATCTTTTTATAGTCGCGAATATTATACCGGCAAAAAAGGCGAGCATCGGTTCGGTCATCGCGAGTCGGTATTCGGTAAGTTAATACATAGCACCGTGAATGTTTACCGGGCTTTACTCATTAAATACTTTTTGCACCCAAAAAAAGTTCTCGATGTCGGCTGCGGTACGGGCGATCTGGTTAAATGGCTGAGAAGATTCGGTATCGACGCATATGGAGTAGAGATTTCTTCGGCGGCATTGGATATGGCTCATTCGAGCGTCAAAAATTATCTACATAGCGGTGATCTCACCAGTTTGTCGTTTAAGGATGGCGAATTCGATCTGGTTATTACTGTCGACGTACTCGAACACATCGAACGGAGCAAATTGAAAAAAGCTATTGGCGAGACGGCGAGAGTTTCCCGATCGAGAATTTTGCACAAAATATATACGCGCGAAAACAGCTGGATCAGCTATTTCCATCGCAAAGACCGTTCCCATCTTTCCATCCTTTCCAAAAGCCAATGGCGTGAGATGTTCAGCCAGTTTCACAATTTTACCGTCCTTCCCAATTCCTTTTTCAAATTACCCGGTTTTATGGAGACAATCTTCGTGCTCAAGAAAAAGCAATAATTTTGCTATACTGCCTCTATGATTCTCAAATCCATTCATCTGCGGCAGTTCCGTTCGTTTACCGACAACCTATTCGACTTCAGCCCGGTATGCACGATAATAGTCGGCGAGAATGCCAAAGGGAAAACGAATTTGCTCGAATCGGTTTATTTCACGGTTCATGGAGACGGATTCCGTGAACGGTCAGAGGAGGAGCTTATCAATCTAACGGCAAGCGAATGCAGTGTCGACTCGATGTGGATCGAGAAAGATGATACAACGAGATACAGCATTCATTTAAGAAAAAGCAACTCGCTGGTTTCCAAAAAACATTCGGTGCAGAAATCGCCAAAAAATGCTGCGCAATATCTTACTTACCAAACCAAAGCGGTACTTTTTGCTCCCGAACATATCGACATAATTTCCGGATCTCCCGACACCAGGCGTGATTATGTCAATAAAATACTATCAATCACCGATCCGGAATATAAGAAAAGGCTTCATAATTACTCAAATGCTCTGTATAAAAGGAATAAAATTCTGGAAAGACATAAAGACGAAGCTTCTCTTATAGAGGAGCTCAACTTTTGGAATGGCTATTTGGCGGAAAATGCTGCCTATGTGACTGACAAGCGCCGGATATATTGCGATTTTCTAAATGCGCATCCTTCCATTGACCACCGCGATTTTGGGGTCGAATATGTAGTTAACGAGTTCACGGTCGAAAAAGCCCGTGAGAGTCTGCCGGAAGAAAGAAGATACCGCCGTACCATAATCGGCCCGCAAAAAGACGAATTGGTAATCCGCATGAAGAGCGGTATGGAAAAAGCGGTGCGTAGTTTCGGCTCAAGAAGCGAGCAGCGGCTTGCGGTTTTCTGGCTCAAACTCAATGAGCTGCGTTACATTGAAGAAGTTTTCAAAAAGAAGCCGATATTGCTTCTCGACGATATTTTTTCCGAGCTGGACGAGAAAAATAAATCTTTGGTAATAAGTTTGATTGGCAAATATCAGACCATACTCACAACCACGGAAAATGAGCTGGCGAATTCGGTAGGAGAAGGAATGACAGTCATAAAGCTATAACTTTTATCTGATATTCTTAGCAGTTTTTATCTTCAACCATATCGCCCGAGGAGTTGAGTTTTATGTCCCGACACTGACCCTGAAAATTTATTTTCCAGGCCGACCGGCCATCGTCTTCATGCTCTTGTTCTATCAGGCTTGAGCCCGGATATTTGCTACAGATAGAATTGGGTATTCCAGATTGACAAGAAGACGTGTTTTGACTTTGGCTATCGACGGTTTGATTGACATTTGAAGAGTTAGCGCCTGAGGACGCCGAATCACCGATCAAAAACTGCGCGAGGAGACGGTAGGCGGAGCTCGAATGATCACCGCCGCGTCCGCCTTTACTCCGGAATGCCTGAGTGGCTTCTTTTCCGCAGTATGGTGCGATCGCATCTACTCCTCCAGGGTGCTGTACCAGATACGAGGTAACATTATATATTTTTGAGGAGATTAGTACCCAACAGTCGGACGTGGTATTGTGTCGGGCGATTTCGGCAGTCGTATATGGAGAAGAGGCTAGATTCACAGTTCTGTTTTGCGATACGGTTGTTGGAGTTGGCGCCCGGAAGAATGTCAGTTTGCCTGTTTGTTTCGTCGGAGTAGCCCGCGATTGCGAAGCTTGTCCGATAGTTCCCACGTAATAAGTCGGCAACATTGATTTGGCTGAATTTGTATGACTTACCGCCGGATTTGTATCTTTGGTATTGAAGGGGCCCGTAGCCTCTTTTCCACAATAGGGGGTCATGACTGCGGCTCCTCCGGGGTGGGCCGCCAAGAAGGCGGTGAAGTTGTAGACTTTATTATCGATTATCATCCAACAATCATCGGCCGTATTATGCGATGCTACTTCTGTGGAGGTCAGCGCATGAGTTTGCGCATTATCCGCAGATTGTATTTGATTGTTTTTTTGTTCTCCCTGAGAGACGATTTGATCCGCTTCTTTATTTCTTTCGACAAATATCTTTGCCGAAAAGATAGCCGCAATCATAATCACAACGACACTTACTATCGAAACTCCGATCATTATTTTTATAATTTTAAGTTTCATGGCGCTGAAATAGATATTATATCTATATTGTCTTTAGGAATCCCGGCGGCATCGATCGGCGATTTTTCTATCGTTTTCAATATCTCAAAGCCTTCTGTCACTTTCCCCACAATAGTGTGTTTTTTGTTAAGCCAGGGTGTTTTTTTGGTCACGATAAAAAACTGGCTGCCATATGTGCCGATATTACTCCCGGAAAATGCCACCGTGCCTATATCCATATTATCATCTATATGCGTATCATTGCGATAAACCGACGCTGATCCTCCTTGTCCCCAAAATTTTCTGAGAGATAAATCTTTGGTAAGAGGGTCACCCATTTCTATAAGCAGATCAGGCACAATCCGGTGAATCCGCGTATTGTCATAAAATCCACTGCGGATATAATTCGTAAACTGCGCTGCCGCAAAACGAGAGCGTTTTTCCATTTTGATAGTTAGTGTGCCTTTGGAAGTTTGGATTATTACTTTATCCGCAATGTCTTTATTGGGAATAATAAGATAAGGAGGAAACCAATGCTCGTAAAATATTCGGGCAGCGTAAACGGAACCAACGGCAAATAATGTCAATGCGATCGTCAATAAAATATATTTAGTCAAATTTTTGGCGATATGTGATTCGAGTTTGCGGAATTTGGATTTTATCCGATGAGCGTCCATGTCGATGTTATACTGATCATATGTATCCCGTAGAGATAATAAGTATAACATTTATAGCCCTGACATCGGTATTACCGATTTTACTTTGTATCGATTCGTTCTTTTTTTCGTCGACGGTATCGTCCCTCCGGAGCATCGGCCAAATCACGGCACTCCTCGGCACAGTTTTGTATTGTTGGAATTTTATTTTGGCCGTAAGATTGCGAGTTCTTGAAAAATTTTTTTTCGGCATGAATCGGGTTTATATATTCCATCATCTGATTGGTTTGGTGGCTTTTTTGCTGATACTTATTCACCCGATTACAATCCTTCTTAGTTACTTCCTGATTTCTCCGGCAGTTGCCGGCAATCTTATTTTGTCCGACTGG
>CAYMOO010000011.1:0-10232 GCA_964392185.1 uncultured Gammaproteobacteria bacterium | reverse complement strand
AAAAAACCGCTTGTCTTCAATCCGGGACAGTTCGCCTTTATCCAACTCGATCACCGCGGCATCGCCCATCAAAGACATCCATTTTCAATCGCCAGCTCGCCGTCCGATGCCAGTTTGACATTCGCGGTGAAATCTTTGGGCGATTATACGGAAACTCTGAAGCTTATAGAAAAGGGAGTAAAGGCCAAAATTGAAGGTCCCTTTGGTAGATTCGGCGACGGATTCAACAAGAAAAAATATCAAGTTTGGATCGGCGGGGGGATAGGCATCACGCCATTTATAAGCTTGAGCCGCTCGGTATCGCCGGCAGACGATGTAACGGTAAAGTTTTTTTACGTGGTCCGCGATCCGGCGGAAGCGGTATTTGACGAGGATATAAAAGACATTGTCCAATCCAATCCAAAGTTACAGTATCAATTATGGATAAGCTCCAAAATGGGCCGATTCACGGCGGAAAAGATACAGCCGGCAAACGGCGACTATATCGATACCGAATATTTTATCTGCGGTCCGCCTCCCATGATGAGCTCCCTCAGAAAGCAGCTGAGAGAAAAAAATGTGCCTTCACTCAGAATCCATACGGAGGAGTTTTCGATAAAGTGATGCGATCATTCCAAGAGGTGTGTGCTTTTTGCGATCTTCTTCCAGGCTTTTCTTAATATCCGGTATCACCACCTCGGTGGCCTTTTCTCCCGCTTCGATAAGATCGAGTATTTTTTGTTCGTTGAAAAAAGAGTTCCAACCGATAATACCGTTATGGATAGACTCGGGGGTGATTATGAAATCAGCCGATTTAGCCGATTCATCGGCCAGATGGTGGCGCAATATATTTATGGATTGCCAGGGTATCGAGTGTAGGGCCGGCAGCTGGGGCAGGGCGGAGTTGGGTGGTAGTTTGTCCAAGTTCACGGCAATAACGATATCAGCGCCCATCGCCCGCACGGCTGCAACCGGTATGGGTTCGGAGAGCCCGCCGTCGGCCAGAACATGATTTTCAGATAAAACGGGTTGCAGCAGTCCGGGCACGCCGACACTCGCCCGGATCGCCGTTATAAGATCTCCTTTGTCGATTATTACCGTTTCTCCGGAGTAGAAATCGGTGGCAATAGCCGCGTAAGGTATCAGCAGGTCTTTGAAAGACGCGCCGTTCATGAACTCATTAATGATTTCGGTCAGCTTTTCCCCTTTCAACAGCCCGCCTTTCAAGGTAATATCTAGCAGTTTGAGCCGGTGTTTCTTGCTCATTTTGACCGCGATATCTTTTATGATCCCGCTACGTCCATGCAAAGCATATAATGCTCCGATAAGCGCGCCGATACTCGATCCGGCGATAAAGTCCACCGGTATGTGGTTTTTTTCCAAAATTTTCAGAACGCCGATGTGGGCCAACCCATTCGCGCCGCCCGAGCCAAGCGCCAAACCGATTTTTGGAAAATGTCCTTTTTCCATTGATATATTATACCTCCGCTATTGGCTAAATCTTTGATACAGTTAGATCTGTTAATATCCAATACATATCCTTTGATCATTGAAAAATATTTATTGATATATATAATTATCCCCTGTATTAATCCCCTTTTGATTTGCACAATTTGGGATGAATGCACTTTAATAATAAGGATTTAGGAATAAGAATTGTAGAGCTGTAGAGTGGGATTTTGTGGTTGATAGTTATTTTATTGACCACAAGATCTCCTCTATGGCTTTTACAGCTTTAAGGCGGGGGGAGGATCGTATGTTTTCGCGAATAGTGCTCCCATCCGTCTTTGGGAGAAACAAATGTCGTAACTTTTTTTCGTTTGGGGCAGATGCCCAGGGAGATGATTTATGTCAGCCAAGCAATGGGTATATGGTTTTGATCAACTCGGGAAAATCTATGAGTTAGTTACAGTGCATAACTGGCAAGATGTTCGTACGCTTTTGGGCGGTAAAGGCTCAAATCTGTTTGAGATGACTCGTTTGGGTTTGCCTGTTCCTCCAGGATTTACTATTACTACGGAGGCATGCAACGCCTATGTGAAAGGAAATAATGAGTTTCCTGTCGGCTTGTGGCAGCAAACGCTTGTTGCGATGAAGCAACTTGAGTTGGCAACGGGTAAAAGTTTCGGTTCTGAAGAGCGACCGCTATTTGTTTCCTGTCGGTCGGGCGCTCGGGATTCAATGCCCGGCATGATGGATACGGTTCTCAACATCGGTCTCAATGATGATACGGCAAAAGCACAGATTACCCTCACGGGCGATCCGCGTTTCGTTTACGACTCATACCGTCGACTCATCCAAATGTTTGGGACGGTGGTATTGGGTATTCCTCATGAGCCGTTTGAACATGTCATCGAGTCGGTAAAAACGGAGCGCGGTGTCAATCTTGATATTGAACTCACAGCCAGTGAGTGGCAACGGATTGTCGAACAATTCAAAGAGGTGGTTCGTTTTCATAAGGGGATCGATTTCCCACAGGATCCATATCGGCAACTTGAACTTGCGATCAGAGCAGTCTTCGAGAGTTGGTTTGGTAAGCGTGCTTATGATTACCGTAATGCTACCGGGATCAGTCACGATTTGGGAACGGGAGTAAACATTGTCACCATGGTGTTTGGCAATATGGGTGGCGACAGCGCCACCGGCGTTGCCTTCACCCGCAACCCCTCAACCGGGGAGCGGGAGCTCTATGGCGACTACCTCATCAATGCTCAAGGAGAGGATGTCGTTGCGGGTATTCGTAACACGAGTCAGATTGCGCAATTGGCAATCGAGATGCCAGAGGCATACGCGCAACTCCTCGATATCGCCGTGAAGCTTGAAGGTCACTTTAAAGAAATGCAGGACATCGAGTTCACTATCGAGCGAGGTAAGCTTTGGATGTTGCAGACCCGCAACGGCAAGCGCGCCGCACGCGCTGCCATCAGGATTGCGGTGGAGATGGTCGAAGAAGGCCTTATCGACCGCGATACCGCTCTTATGCGCGTAACGCCCGCGCAGGTGAGTATGCTCCTTCACCCGCAGTTTGCGGATGAAGTGAAAGGCACAGCCCGAACAGCCGGCAGACTGCTTGTTCATAAAGCAGTCAATGCCAGCCCCGGCGCGGCTGTCGGCATGGCAGTTTTCGATGCCGATACCGCCGAAAGTTGGGGTAAAGCGGGTAAAGCGGTCATCATGGTGCGTCCGGAAACCAAGCCCGATGACGTACACGGAATGATCGCCGCCAAAGGTATTCTCACGAGCCGTGGTGGTGCCACTAGTCATGCCGCGGTTGTAGCCCGTCAGTTTGGCACTCCGGCCGTTTGTGGGGCCGAAATGTTGCAGATCGATGTCGAGCAAAGGATGATGACTGTCTTTGATATCGAAGTTCACGAAGGTGATTGGCTGAGCATTGACGGGAGTACCGGGGAAGTTTATCTTGGTCAGTTACAGATGTCTGAGCCCGATTTCGATAGCGAAGCAGATTTGCAGACACTACTTGGTTGCGCCGACGAAGTACGCCAGCTTGGGGTATGGGCGAATGCCGACTACCCCAAAGACGCGATCAAAGCGCGCCGATATGGCGCCGAAGGTATTGGCCTCTGTCGTACCGAGCACATGTTCTTCGAGGCCAACCGCCTGCCGATTGTGCAGGAGATGATTTTGGCGGCCACCAAAGAGGCCCGTCAAACCGCGCTCGATAAGCTTTTGCCTATGCAACGGCTCGATTTTGAAGGGTTGTTCCGCGCAATGGACGGTGCGCCGGTTATCATCCGGCTCATCGATCCGCCGTTGCATGAATTTCTACCCAGTGACGCACCATCTATCCGTAAATTGGCTCGTCGCATGAAGATGCCCGTTGCCGTGGTTCGCGAGCTAATCACGAAACATCATGAGGCCAACCCAATGTTGGGTCTCCGTGGCGACCGGTTGGGTATCATGTTACCCGAAATCGTGGAGATGCAAGTCCGCGCCATTTTGGAAGCGGCTATCCGCGTCAAGCGTGACGGAATCGATGTAAGTCCGGAGATTATGATCCCGTTGGCAAGTCATGTCAACGAGCTCCGCTTCATGCGACAGCTCGTTGAGCAAGTCGCCGCACTGGTTTTTGCGGAAATGGGCGAAAAGGTCGAGTACGCGTTCGGCAGCATGATCGAAGTTCCACGCGCTGCCCTCACCGCCGGTGAGCTGGCAGAGGTCGCCGAGTTCTTCAGCTTCGGCACGAACGATCTCACCCAAACAACTTTTGGCATCAGCCGCGATGATGCCGAAAGAAGTTTTCTCCTCCACTTTGTGGAGACCGGTATTTTGCCGGCGAACCCGTTCCAGACGATCGACACATGCGGTGTCGGTCAACTGATCCATGCGGCGGTTGCCCATGGCCGCGCAACCCGAGCGCAAATGTCCATGGGAATTTGCGGTGAGCATGGAGGCGATCCGGCCAGTATCGAGTTCTGCCATTTGGCAGGACTCAACTATGTGAGCTGTAGTCCGTACCGTGTTCCGATCGCCCGCCTCGCGGCGGCGCAGGCGGCATTGAAGTCTAAAAAACGTTCCTAAATCCTTTTAAGTTGTGAAGCGCCCGAGAAAGGCGGGCGCTTCACAACAATTCATACATAACAATTATCTATTTGTGATTTACATCACTATCTTCTTAAGCTAGAATGAGCGTATAAAATTTACGAAACTTTATGCAAAAAATAAATCCTTTTTTATGGTTCGACAAAGAAGCGGCGGAAGCAACGAAATTATATAGCAAAATATTTTCCGGTTCCGGCCATACGGTCGGCCAGGAAATCGAAAACACCCCTTCGGGCAATGTTCAGATGCTGTCTTTGGATCTTTTCGGGCAGACCTTTCAGCTTATGTCGGCCGGGCCGCTATTCAAGTTCAACCCCTCGATATCTTTTATGGTATTTTGTCCAACGGCCGCGGAAGTAGACAAATATTGGTCGGAGCTTTCCGTCGGGGGCCAGCCTCTTATGGAAATAGGTGAATATCCTTTCAGCAAAAGATTCGGTTGGATACAGGACAAATTCGGCCTTTCCTGGCAAATAATGCTTACGCAGCCTGAGCAAATCAAACAGAAAATCGTCCCTACGCTTATGTTCACCGGCAAAGTAGCCGGCCAAGCGGAAGAGGCGATCGCGTTTTACCGTTCGATTTTTCACAACACATCACTCGGCGAAGTTATGCGTTACGGAAAAGGTGAGGGTCCGGATCGTGAAGGTAGTGTCAAGCATGCTACGTTTACTTTGGAGGGTCAGTATTTTGCCGCCATGGACAGTGCCCACCCGCATGGCTTTGCTTTCAACGAAGCGATTTCATTTGTCGTCCACTGCAAAGACCAGCAGGAGATAGACTATTACTGGGAAAAACTAAGCGCCGTTCCCGAAGCCGAGCAATGTGGTTGGCTTAAAGACAAATACGGTGTTTCCTGGCAAATAGTGCCAGACGACATGGAAGAGATGATGAGCAAAGGCACCAAAGAGCAAATGCAGCGGGTCACACAAGCATTCCTACAGATGAAAAAATTCGATCTTGCCAAACTTAAGCAGGCATACGAGGGAAAAGTTTAGTTTGGTATAATAAGCTCATGGTAGTCGAAGCGGCCCGATTCTTAGGTAAATTGGCACACAAATATATTATCGGAGAGCAAAAACCGAAGGTTACCGATGTCAAACCTGCAGCTATTCTAATATATAGCAATACTCCACCACCAGAAGCCGGACAGCCGGCGCAAACAGATTCTGCAGATAATCCACAAGGCGCGATACAGTTGGATTCTCCCCAAACACAAACGGATACCGATAACGTATAACCGCTCACTCAAACTTCAAGTTGGATTGGGTAATTTATAGAGTTTATATTATTATTAATTAATGTACCCGGAAAATTCCAGTTTCGATAGTCCATCGTCGGCCGGTGGCATCATCGAGAAGATAAAAAGTTACCGGTTGGTTATACTGGTTCTTTTGGGGTCGCTTATTATCGGCGGGCTGATTTATTTGATAATGCCTTCAAAAAGCAATAATAGCGGCAATGAAATTGTCCAGGAAAATGGAGATGGTGGAGTAAATCAAACATCACCTTCACCCACCCAAAAGCCGACTGCAACACCGGCACTGCCCACCTCAACACCCACACCATATCTCATTCCGACAGGTACCCCTATCCCCACGGTCACGATTACAGTACCCACCCCGACTCCGACATTGCCGCAACTGCCTCCGGCAACGCCGACCGATCTTATACCGTCGCCAACACCCACCGCCGTTGCCGCCTGCAATCCCAATATCCAGCCGCCCCAAAATCTTACTCCGAATAACGACGTTTACGACGGTACATCAACGACCAACGCCGGATCAATCGCTCTTAACTGGGAATATACTCCCGGCGCCAATAAATTTTTTCTGGATATTATCGATGTTACGGATAATAAAAATATAAACCTTAATGTTCAAAATCCGATAACTACCAACAGTTATACATTTATTTCCGATCCGTATCATGAATATCGCTGGTCGGTACAGGCGGGGGATAGATGCGGCAATTACAGTGTAATGTCTTTTTCGGCGTATATCAGAGTCAGGCCGACGCTTGTTTACTAGATTTTTTCTTCTTATTTACCGGCAAGTTTGTGGCGGTAATTTTTATAAGCCCGGCAATAAAATCCGCATTGTCCAATGCGTCGGTGACATTCATCGATGGTTTGGCTCCAGGATACGCCCGTCCTTCCTCGTAGCGTCCGGCGGCAAACTTTTTCCCCGGTTCGGTGTATTTTATGAAAAGCTGATCGTCACAGATCAGGCCAACCACTTGGCCGTCACAATAAATTGCATACTCCCCGAACATTTTACGTATACTTACCGTTCCGGCAGCCTTTGCCTGGTCCAGTATATATTCCGCAGTCGTTTGTGATGTAGACATTTTAATTATCGATTATATAGACGCCGGGATTTTTTATCAAAAAATGTATATGCTTCGACCGCCAAAATAAAAGCGATACATATGCTGATTGTCCATATGACTCCCGGATATCTTCCGCTGTATTGCGGGTCGAAAAGATGTTTCGCAAGTATGCCGGTGTAGGCCCAAACAAAAACAGCCCCGTAAATTACATTTTTATCTCTATGAGTTCTAAGGGCTCCGATTATCGCCCCAACCGTCAGTATTGCCACAGTCCAGGTGGCTGCCGATATGCCGAAACCATCCCAATTTACGCTCACAAGAAAAACCGTAATGTTGGCAATCGTCGCGATCGTCACCCAGCCGAAATAAATACTGAACGGCACGTGGATACAAAGACGGCTCCAGCCGGAAAGCCGCGCTTCGCGTATGTGGTCGGCTATTTTTATAAGTAGAACTAAAATAGTCACGATCAATGCAACTGTCGATAGGATAAGGTTGAAATGCCAGCAGAATATCCAGGCAGTGTTGGCAAGGGATGTCCCGATAAAGTAGCCGTTTATTTGGTCGAATATTTTGTTTTTGTTTCCGGGCAAGAACTGGTAAATACAATAAACCGTAAGAAATAGATAAATAACCCCCCAAATGGCAAAGGTAAAGCCGTCCGGCGCGAAAAGATTGGGGTAGCTATCCGAGACGGCAGCCGTGGTCACACCGTTTATCGGCAGGGCATTGGCGAGTATGTTTGCCGTTAATGTCACTATATACGCGGCGGTTGCGAGGATTTTGAGTCTGGTCGATGATATCTTCATATTTTTATAATAAATATCTTATTGTTATAATTATATAGAAATGAAACTCCAAATAGAAAACGGATTCATGAATATCCAGCTAAGTGCGATCGAAAAGATTCTGTCCCTCCATGGCGATTTTCATATCGGTCTCAGGCAAATCACCGGCGTATCGGCCGGGCAGCCGAAGGCGGATTGGCTGGACCTGAGGTTTCCGGGCACCTTCGTACCTTGGCTCATCAAAGCGGGTACATACATCACGACAAGAGGGAAAGAATTTTGGTATGCCGATCTCCGCAAAAAAGATAAATATCTCACATTCGAACTCCAGGGGAATTCTTACAAAAGAATAGTTGTCACAATCGACGGTAGTCACAAGTTCAAAGCCGAACTCGAAAAAGTTATAAAGTAGATCTTATCGACTCGATTATTTTGGTGCTCACACCGTCTTCTACCCGGTAATCTTTATCATAGCCGCTGTAGTTTTTGCCCCATCTTTTATCTTCAAAGGTATGTCCATCAAATTTTACCGGCTTGGCATAACGCGGAACAATATGTAGATGCACATGACGCATCTCATTGCCGAGGGAGGCATAATTGAACATGTCGGCGCGGAAAGAGTAAGCGATCGCATCCCTGAGTTTTTTACCAATCGCAAATAGTTCTTCCGACTCGTTATTACTGAGGTCCATCATGTCCTCAAGATGGCGTTTCAATATGATTACCGACCGTCCCAAATAAAACTGATTACTATGTAACTCCACTTTCCATAATTCATACTCCATGATGAAATACTTTCGATATTTAGGGTCGGGTACGCACATGCCACATGTTTCCATACCGATATATTATCATATGGTAAATACATCTATGAAACTTTTCCTACATGAGTGTATACATTTTGTTCTTTGTGTTTTGGCTTTTCTCAGCACACTGTATTTTTTCCCCGATGCCGGATTTGGCACCATGCAGCTTGTTTATATCGCCGCAGCCGCTTTTATTACAGGCTTTTTCCTTGATGCCGATCACGTCATCGATTACCTTATCGCATTTGGCTGGAGTTTTAATATTGGGGATTTTTTCAAGGGCAAGCAGTTTGGGAAAAACAATAAGATTTATGTGTTGTTCCATGGTTATGAATATGCGATTGTCTTATTACTCCTTGCCTGGCTCGTACAAGATCAGTTCATAAAAGCGCTTTTATTGGCTTCCGCTCTTGGCAATATGTCGCATCTCATTTTGGATGCCGCTTCCAATCCGGTTATTTTAATTGGCTACAGTATTATTTTCCGTTATATAAACAACTTCAGTAAAGTTAAGTTAGATAAAGAAAAAAATCGGTAGAGTTGGCAATATTAAATACCACTGAAAAAATATTGGCGCCATATCTGAAAATCGGAGATGGCGACCATCGAATCGTTATCGAAGTCGGCATCCATAAGGATTCCGTTATTGTCCGAATCTGTCTGGCATGAAGTTGAGTTTTGCGCGCTCTGCGAACAACTGCCCAAATATTCTTTTCTCCAGATCTCGAAGTCGGCAATAGTTATGGTTTTACCGTTTCCATCCGACTGACAATCGGCGTCGCCTTTGGATTTGTTTTGACACGAAGCACCGGGGGTTGAGGAGATGGTTGGAGTTATGGTAGTTGTTGGCGTAGTTGTGGGGTTGCCGTTTAGCCACTGGGCGACGGCGTTATCCCAAACCGATTTATCCTTGGTGACGGTAAAGCAGGTCTGGCCATTAAGAGTAGCCGGCAGTTGTTCCGGATAATTTCCGGGGCCAAGCCAGACCATAGTATTATTGATACAGGTCTTGAGTTTGCCAGGGGGGATGGCCAATCCTACCGTATCGGCATTTTGGTCGGCGCGGAATATATTGTTTTGCAGGTCCAAATCCGGCGACAACGAAGGCGACGCTTTGTCCCACTTGAAAAATCCTCCGGTTACCCATTTTGCGCCATTATAACCCTCCTGCATCGCTTCCAACCGAACAAGAGAGTTTCTGATCGTCCATGTCTTTCCTCGGCCATCGGTCCCCGTCGAGTCCGGGCGGGCGCTGAAGGCATTATAACAACCGTCAAACAATGAGTTTTCGACGATACCGCCGTTCAGTTTGTCGTTTTCGATACAGTCGTCCCTCATGTGGCTAAAATATACATGGCGGAAGGTAAAATTGTTGCCGTTGTCGCGTATTCTTACGGCGTCACCATAATTTTTTACTCTCAGGTTTTCAACCGAAAAATTTGGTCCTTCCATGTACAAAGCAGCGGTACTATGTAGTACAGTCCAAGGAGTGCTGTCGGCGTACAGTCCTTCTATATTCCCACCCCGCATGCAGATGTCGCTACCGTTGCCCACCTGAACAGGGTAAGCGTTGTCGATTTTCCAGGATGCGCTGGTTGCGTCTATCAGAGTACCGTTTGTCACCGAGGCCCGCTGATCGTAATTTGTCGACTGGACTCCGTTTATGGTGGTGGTTTTTTGCGGACTTGTACAGGTAGTATTTATAGCCATCACTGGAGATAGGAAAAAAAACAGCAGCACAAGCGGGGCAACGGTTATTCGTATCAAG
>CAYMOO010000010.1:0-21658 GCA_964392185.1 uncultured Gammaproteobacteria bacterium | reverse complement strand
GCTTTGATTTTTCTCGCGGTCGTCATTTATGGGCGCGGGGCCTTCGATAGGTATCTCGCACAATCTTCCAATGCCGTTTTCAAAGATACTCAGCCGGCGGAGATAGATAAATTGGAGATCGACGGCGACAAGAAACAGGAATTGTACCGCAAGGAAAAAAACTGGTTCGTGAAAAACGAAAAAACCGAATTCCGAGCCGACATGGAAAGAGTTGATGCCTTGCTTAAGGAACTGACGAGCTTCAGCCGCGGCGACACCGTCTCGGTAAACAAAGATAAACATGGCGACTTCGGTATCGCCAAAAGGGCCGTCACTTTTTATGCCAAAGGCAGGGATCATACTATATATATAGGTAACGCTACCGGAAATGGGGTGTACGCCAGACTAGGATCGGAAAACGAAGTCTTCCTCGCCGACGGATTGAGCGACCCCTTCATCCCGGCCGATTACCGCGATTTGACGGTGCCCATTTTGAGCGACAAAAACAATACCGACAAAGTCGAGTCGGTGAATATCAACTACGGGAAAATTTCTTTGTTTTTGAAAAAGGAGAAAGACAACTGGAAAATCGACGGCAAACCCGCCAAAAAAGACCGGGTAGAATTTTTCCTGAACGACTTGGCGACCCTGAAAGCCGCCGACATAAAAACCGACGATAAAAAGCTAACCGGAGCGGAGATTGTTGTTGGGATAAAAGAAAACGGGAAGGAGCGCTCGGCTTCTTTCTATAAAGTAAGCGACACCGATTACTTGGCGATTCTTTCCGGCGCGGAAAAAACACACTATACCGTCGCTGCATCCTATGTAGCCTCCCTGAAAAAAACGGGGAAAGATTTTACGGAGTAAATGTACTACTATAGTATTTAAGACATGAAACTTAATATATGGAAACTGATAAGTATAGCGCTTTTGGTCGTAGTGGCCTATTTTTTATATTCCGCCTTCGCCCCCAAAGGTAACCGGCCGCAAGGCAGACCTGCCACCATAACCCCGACCACCGCAACCCAAACCCGGCCCGTAATCCCCGATAACTGGAAAACTTACCGCAACGAGTACGTTTCCTTCCGCTATCCGCCGGAATGGAAAGAATCCGATACCATAAGTTACCCCATGCACAGTATCGTCACGCAGTTTGAATACGGACCGACTCTTTCGATCGTCTTATACGACGGCCAGTGGTTTTCGGAAGCACAGAGACAGACGGGAATGTCCTTGGACAATCTCACTTTCGTAAACCCGGAAAAATACACTGACCTAAAGATAGACGGCCATAAAGCAAAAAGAATGCATGATGCGCTAGGTAAGGAGGGGGTATCGATGCCGGCCGAACGTTTGGCGATTGATGTCCCGGAGAAAAAAATATTCATTGTCATCGACTTCAACAACATGTTCCCCAGCCTGGGCTGGGACGCATTTACAACCGCCTGGGTCGAGCCCGTAATAAGCAGCATAAAAATAGGTTCCGTCCCGGACAAAGTAGCTGCCCGGCCTATAGACTTTCCGACGCCGCCGAACTGGAAAAAATATTCCAAAAAATTCCAGGGGTTGAATTTTGAATTTTCTTATCCGGAGAAATGTAATATAAGCGACTGGGATGAGGCGAGCGGTGACATAGAAGTAATGTGCCCTGAATCGCAGAATGCTTCGGCTCTGTCGATTGGACGGATGGTTATGGGGAATTCGCGTTTGCCCGTTTATGGCTATACATATCCGCCGGAATGGTTCGCCAATAAGCTTATAGACGACATATCGACCGTCATAAAATTCCGCCGCAGCAATCTTTCTTACTCGGCAGTTTCCTTCCCGAGCGGACAAACACTGTATAGCGCCAAATATGTAGACAGTTATAACTCTTTTCCATACTTAAGCGGTGAACAAAACTATTATTTTTTCCTCCAGCCGAAGGATACGGCAATAAAAATAATCGACAATAAAATTTTTTCCAAAGAAGAAACTTACGCTGTGCTTCAAAGCCTGAAAGTAAGTAATCCCTAATATAATAATATCTCCACCATTACTTTAACTCGATCGTATAGATTTTTGCGTTTATAAGAAGGAATACCCGGCTATCGTGGACGACGGCGGCGGAGGCTTTGGCAAGATCGGCCGACTGTACTTGTTTTTCGAACTCACCTTCTTTGCTGAAAATGTAGACCGTACCCTTTTTCTTATCCCATACATAAAGCCGGTCGAGGTCGGAGGTAGTTAGCACACGGTCGATATGAACGCCCGACTCCGGGAAAGTCGGTGTAAATTTGTCACGGCTGCCCCCGGTATATTTGTAGATTGTCTGTCCGTCGCCGATATAGACGGAGCTGTCTATCGCAAAAGTGGGCGTATCTTTGAAGCGGATCGCGTCGGGCGCGAAATATGCTTTTTTGGCGGAGAAAGCATTGTCACCCGCCAGGTATTTGTGGATTTGGTGATTTGTCCGGTCGAGGAAGTAGGCGTTACCATTGAAGAAAGCGATGTCGGAAATACTTCCCCATTCAGGGTCGTTGGCGATGATATTTTCCGGTTTTTTACCTTTCGCCGAAGAATAAAGCCCGCTACCGGGTACGAAATAATAAACGGTGTCGTCATACCCACTGACTATCGATGCCGATTTGGCGCTTTCATCGGCAAGCACTTTCATGGATTTTTTTTCTATCACGACGGTATAGACTGCACCGCGTTTGTCGTCGAGGACAACGAGTGAATCGCCCATGAGAGCCATTTTCGATCCGGTGGCGTTTTTGGTATCGAGGCTGAGATCGAAAAACTCATCGGCCGGTTTTTCTTCTTTGTGCGTAATCTCTCCTTCTTTATTTTTGATGAGAGTTTCCAGCTCGGCAAGCTCTTTTTTGCCGTTTGTGCCCGATTCGCGTTTGACATCTTCATAGACTTGGTAAGACTCGGTTATGAGGTTGCGGGCCGTCTCCGGATTGAGGAACGCTTCGTCGGCGGCTTTGGCCAGTTTGGATTCTATCTGCACCCGTGCATCGCTTATCCGCTTGGCGGCCGCCTCTTCTTCCCGGCGATGGTACCCGAGTACGACGCTCCATATGAGAATTGTAAAAACCAAAATTACTCCCAAAAAAGTGATTAGCCGTCGCTTCTTACTGAAGGAGCCGAGATTGATTTCGGGCAGTATAGACTTACCGGTTGGCGGCGATTCGTTTTCTTGCGGTGCCGCAGTCGCGCCTACGTTTTGGAATTGCCCGAAATGGACACGCATGAAAACCGCGCCTGTAAGCTGGGGATTTTTTATACTTGTCGGGATCGTTGTGACCGGATCTTGACCTCCGGGAGAGTTTATGAAATTGAGAAAATCCGGCTCGCCTCCCAAGGCTTCGATAAAGGCGGAGTTGGTGAATATAAAACGATCGTCCGTCTCGGGCTGGCCGACCGCCATATGATCGCCGGAGATAAGCTTAACCGCCCGGCCACCCCGGATGACGTATATTGCTCCCGTGCCGCGAGTTATTAGATGTAGTTTGTCTTCGGCTATCACACCGCCGGCCAAAGCAAGAGGAGAACCGATTTTTGCTTCCGCAATTTGCGACTCGACCGCCTCAGCAATCGGGCGGCCTTCAAGCTCGACTTCATCGGCTACACGATTGTGAAATTTTTCATAGAAAGACTCTCCGACTTCCGCCGGGGCAAATTCCAGCTCGAGAAGGATAAAGCTTAGGGCATTGGCATCATATCCGGCGAATCCGCCTTTGTGCTGCCGTCCGGTGTATCCGATGATATCGGTTTGCAGGGCCATATAAATAGATTACACTACTACCAATGAAAGGATGAGCAAAATGAGCGCAAAAACGACTTGAAGCAACGAAATACTGAAAAATAATTTATTTTTGTTCGTTTCGTAAGTTTTACCGAGAGTAACTGTCTGACGGAGAAAAACCAGGGCATATACAAGATATATCACGGCCAGCAAAACAGCGAAAGCTTTAAAAAATAGTAGAAAAAGATCGGGTAGGGACGAAAACGTATTGTTTAAGAAATTATTGAGATCCATTTATTTCCTTCCGCTGACATCATTGATAATTTTGGCGACCAGAGTGGGAACAGCGATGTTTATAAACTCGATATTGGCTTCGGTACCGGCTGTCTGAACGAAAATATTGCCGTAATTGAAGATTGCCCCCCAATAACCTGCAGATTTGGAAGTAACATCTTCTATCTTTTCGTTGCGCGCCTCGGTAGTTTCGCGATACAAAATACTAATCTGGTCGATGTCGATCACCCGAGTATTGGTGATGATGCCGACATTGTAGTAATAAAGTATAAACTTCAACCAAACATAGCTGAGTATATAAATAACACCTGAAATATTTATTAAAACCCTGTGAGCGATAGTAAAAAAAGACGGCAAAAAAAAGTTCAATGTAATAAGGATTATCAAAAACAGCAGGGAAAGAAGTATCCAGCCAATCTGAGTTGCCGGATGGGCGCGCAAAACAAGAATTATGATCTCCTGCTCTCCCTGTACATCAAACTTCGCATTGGGCCGTATGCAAATAGAGTTTAGGTAGTAACTCCCGGGCTTTTTGGCGTCGATCATAAGCTTATTATATACTTTTTTTCAACAAAACCAATAACTCTATTGATATTTGCAGAACCTTCGTATATAATATTTTCTGTCTTGGTAGTCTGAGCGGTCCGGACCCACCCTTACTCATCCCGAACAAGGTCGTGAAACGGATCAGCGCCGATGATACTCGCGCCAAAGCGGATTAGCGGGGAAAGTAGGTCACCGCCAGGGCACTTTTTTTTACTTCTTTTGGATGACTGTCGGAGAAGGAGTAACCAAATTTTTCTTCGTGAATTTAATTCCTTTTTCACCATTAAAAATTTCTTCGGAAATTTTTTGTTCTTCGCACACCGGATCAGAGCCTGCAAAACTCGAAACCAACTTCGAATCGTTGCCGAAACGGACAACTGCTTCCGTAAAGTTCTTTTTGTCGAGCATGCCATTATCGGACAAAAGCGTCAGGGCTTTGATGTAGTTGGTAACTCCACAGGTCTGCTCGCCCGTACTAGCCCCCGACTGCCATTTATACACACAATCTCCCTTTATGAGAATATTACCGGATGATTTTGTACTGGCCGCAGCGTATTGAGCATAATAGTTTCCACTAGATATATAAACGCTCATTACTGCACCGGCTGAGTTCATGATGACGCATTTTTGGGACTTGGTGAGATTGATGGAGTTGGGCTTGATTTCCTCCGGTATGGGCGTGGGTGGCTTCAGCTTGGGTGTGATGACGATAGGCATTCCTGACTGTTCTTTATTTTTACTGTTTTTTACCTGATCTATTTTGAGGATAAGAGCCAGACCAATAACGATCAAGGGAATGATGATCGAAGCCCGTGAGACATACCAAAAAAATGTATGGACTTTTTCGTTATGCATAAATCTATTATGCGGCAAAAGGAATGAAAAGGCAATACTGATCGTATTTTAACGATATCTATCGGGATACTGCGGATACTGCTCAAGAAGATGAAGCGGACAGATGGTTGGGAAAGGCACTACCCAAACCCGGCTGGTATCACCCCCAAGACCTCCTGACACCTTGTCTTGCTCCGAGGGCCAACTGATCGCCATATTGGGCGATTGCGACTGCCTCGTGAACGGGTACATACCATGAAGTTCGCGCGCCCAATCGAGCCATTCCTCCTGCGGGATTGCCGATTGCATTCTTAGACAAGCCTCAATCGCTTGAGCATTATTCCCGTAACCGAAGATGGTTCTTTCGATTGTGGCCTGGCCGGAAGGAGTAAGGACCTGTTGTTTGTACTCCATTGCCGTACCGGCTTCTCCGAGTATCTGCTCGACCAGATCGTAAAATCGGGCGATGGACACCTCGCCGCCACGGTTGACCAAACGTGTGAGGGTATCTTTGTCGGTAAGCCATGTGGGGGCAGCTTCGCTAACTGGCCTGCCTCTGGGTACAGTATGCACATGGGGAATGAGTACCGATTGGATAATGTTTCGATCCACTCCATAAGGAACTTTGACCCCTGTTGGCTGCTTGGCAAGATGTAAAAAAACATAATTCCCATCGCGCCGATCGTCTATATAACTATCAAAACCAGTCATAAAATCGAGATCGGCCAGCATGCCTTGCCACATGGCTACACTACCCGTCTCGACCGTGTATTCCGGCAATACCCAGCCGACGGTATTTGTCCGTACCGGATTGTACGCATATGGATTGACGCATTCGACAAGAGAATGTCTACCCATCGGATATAAATTCAAATAACGTCCGGCGTGGACTTCTTCCCTGATGGAAGCGGCGGGAAACTGGCGATCGAGTTTTAGGATATATTCCGGTTGCGGAGTAGATTTTATGAGCGGTATCCGGCATTCGCTTATCGATATCGGCATATATATTTATATATAAGATATATATCTTATAATATTGAATAACCGGGCTCTGTGATTTTCGTTACAGACTGTCAAATCAATAAAAACATCCCAAAGACTAATGTGAAGGTGAACTTGAAATTTTAGATACTTTTACATATAATTGGTGTATGGCAGAAAAAACGGTTCACTTCTCCAAACTATTCCCGGCAGACGAAGGCAACGATCTTAATAATATGCCCGGATTCCATACGGTTGAAGAGCTGGTTATACTTATAGAAATGGCCAAAGAGAAGCTCGCCCAACTAGACCCGGATTCGGACGAAGCATTGGAGATTGAACGGGCGCTTACCGCTCTTGACAGTTCTCATTGGAGTGCCGACCACGATTACGAATGCGCCAACAGACCGGCTATCCGAAAAGGAAAAATTATCTAACCCCGATCAAAAAGGATAACCTTTCAACCCTTGTATACCTTTGAGCACCGATATCTCGCCCATTATGTCGCGGGCGTGTCCGATGACAAAACCTCCGATTACCGCACTTAGGGGCAGTTTGCCCATACCAAAGGAACTGAGATCGATTTCCCTCGACAAGTCGGCATCGTTGAGTGAACCGAGATATGATTCACTGGCTGCATATACGGCCAGCGCATAGCGACGGAGGGCCTGGACATCTACTTTGACTTCCCGCAACCATTTGGGGTAAGCTTTTTCCCATTCGGTCGGCTGAAGCTCGCTGGCACCGGTTTTATCTTTGTATTCGCTTTGCATAAGCGGCGTTTTACCCTTCAAAAGACCGTTAATAAAGAAGTCTTCCGACATAACGAGATGGGCGTATGTACCCGCAATCGGATTGGCTTTGCCCGGTGGCACGAAAGCGGCAACTTTATCGTCTACTCCTTCCATGGTGGCTTCGAGCCATTTGTGAGCATCTTTTAATTGATCGAGAAGAATTTGTGCGGCAAGATTGTTTTTCATATGGGTTTTTTGATAATTTTATAAAGTATACAATATAAAAACAGAGGATTGATCTGTCTGGTTGGCGACCAATCCTCTGTTTGGGATTTTATTAGTTTACGCCGTTAACCCTTACGGTAAAGTGGCCCGGATTGTAATCGGGTGAAATTTTTCCTTTCAGGGAAAGGTAGCCATCTCTCAGGTATGCCCGCATGGATTTGAGGTCGACATGCTGCGAGAGAGTCGCCGCGTAGTCGTAATTTTCGGCGCTTATGAATAACATATTGTCGCTATAGCTGACTTCGATATCGCGGCTTTCCAAATCGGGCATAGGCGCCCGGATAACGACAACATTTGCTTTTTCCAACACTTGCAACTGATCTTCCAAAAAATAATCGCTTTCCGAATAATCGTAATTATATTTGTTGTTCGGCATGTGAATAAAAAAATTTGTAAAAAAAACGGGGATACGTCATATTTCCTCCTTGTAAACTTGCAACTATTTATTTATACGCAGGCAAACTTAAATGAAGCTGAAATAACTTTTGCAGACCGGTATTCTAGAGGGCCTCCAGTGTATATCCTTTATTGCGGTATGTTTTTATAAGCGGGTAGTTGAAGCCGGCTACACGTATTTTTTTGCGCAGTCTCTCGAGTATTTTGGAAACCGACCAGTCCGAACCGGAGAGATCGGTGTATAAATGATCGTAGATGACTTCTTTGGAGGTTATAAAATTTTTGTTTTCCAGTAAAATATCGAGCAGCTTTTCTTCCAGCAGTGTCAGCGGGGCCAGTTGCCTGCCTTCGATTTCGTATCCCTTTTCTGTTTTTAGGACACGGACCGGATCTGAGGCCAACTCAAGTTTTCTTAAAAAGACTTCCGATTCCGCCGCTAAATCGGACTTTTTCTGTTTACTCTCAAGCGACTTGAGAGTCGCCGACCCAGTCATACCAAACACGCTCTCCTGAAGAAAGTCGACAATGGCTTCCCGCTTGTTCCATTCGGAATCGGTAGAATCGGGTATCCCGGTTTGTATCAGAACAAACACCGATAGGAGACAATGGAGAAAGTTGGCGCTTACTTCCGCTTCATTTACTCCCGTATTGCGGAGCCAAATATATAATTCGTAGCGGCCATTTTTCATTTTGTAGTCGAATGAGCCTTCCGTACCGTATGCCGTCAAAATGACATTAATATTTTTTATCCTTACAGAAAGCTTTGGAAACAGCAGGCCGATTTTTCCGGCTGATGATTTCATCACTTCTTTAATGGCTTTTTTCAAAATTTCCCCGCCAAAAAGCTCTTCGTGCTGAGGAGATTTCAACTGTTTCGATATTTCCGTTAAATGTCTTAAAGAAATTTCCTTTCTGTGATAGGTCGACGGTATATTAAAGTTTTCCAACAAAGAATAGTCGATATCAGGGAGATAAACACAGCCCTTTTCCGGACGGGGAAGCACGTGGAACTGATGAAACTGGAAAAAATTTTTCTTCAGGTCCAAATAAGTACCCGCGACCCGGGCCGCCTCATGCTGGGAATCGTGAATAATTTTTATATCGGGCAAAGTCATATAAGAGTCAGGTTATTTTTACTAATGTGGGTCTTTTTCATTTACTCAAGACGCATCTGGCCGTTTTCATCGTACTCTTCCGGACCGGACGGGAGTTCGACGCCGTCGACAGGCGGCAACGCTTTGCCCATGATGCTCTGAAGATCGCCCTGCATGCCGAAGGTGTTGTCGACGACTTTGGCGATATTTTTTTCTTGTCTGGCCCATTTGGCCATAAACCAGGTACGCTCTTTCTTGATATCCTCCTGCATCGCCCGGAAAGCCTCGACAATAGCCTCGACTCTTTGCTTGAATTCGGTGCCGGATAAATAGTTATAGAGCACTTCCATTTTTTCGTTTTTGCCGACTGAGGAAGCTTTGAGTGCGGCGATCTCAAGAAGCCGGGAGCGAAGGGCAACGGCAAGGCCCATAATGCATGGATAATCGCATACCCACACCCCGTCGAGGTACCCGAACACTCTTATATTCTGCGGCAAAACCCGTGAGACAATAACGGCAAACTCCGCCTTCACCTGGCGTTGGTCGTCTTTCAGTTTGGCGACCCAGTCGCCGCTCCAAGATTTGGTGCGTTTCGTTTCCCAGATGATCGTACCGCAGGTCCGGCCGGCGACATTCTTGACAATCTGCATAAGGTCGGCGCCGCGGACGCCCTTGGGTACGGGCACGATCTCATCGTAGGGGAATTCGTGGCGGAGAGTTTGTTCAAGCTCCAGCTCCAATACTTCGCCCTGGGTTTGCTGGGACCCTTGTTCGAGTTTGCGCTTCAGATCTTCGTTCATCTTCAGTACCGCCTCAAGCTTCTGGTCTTTCTCAAGAAGTTTCAGCCGGAATTCATCGCCCGCCTGTTTTTGGAGCTCGGCACGGATCTTCTCCTGCTCCTCGGCCAATTTTTTTTCAAACTCGATTTTTTCCTGCTCCCGCTCGTTCATAAGTTGCCTACGGCGGCGGGCTTCGTCGAGGAGTTGCTCTTGTAGCGCTTTGTTTTGCTTTTCCGCTTCGTCTTTTTCGGCGGCGGTATTTTTCATCTGTATTTCCATCCGCTTGCGGATCTTTTCTTCGGCCGATTTTTCGAAGGCCAGCTTTTCCGCCTCCGCCTCATCGGAAAATTTCTTCTTTTCTTCATCGAGACGCTTTTTATAGAAAGAAACCATCTTGGAGCGCTCTTCGTCGATGCTTTTTTTCATGAGCTCCTGCGTCTGGTGTGAGATGGCCTGCGTCAGGGGAATCGGTTTGTGGCAATGCGGGCAAGTAATCTGATCGTTATTCATCGGATTTGACGAGTAAATTCAAAATCGCCGATATCACGGAAAGTACCAGACTGAAAATCAGCGCCGTGAAAAAACCCTGGACATGAAAACCGTCGACAAGATAATCGACGAGAAGAATCATGAGGGCGTTGATAACAAACGAAAACAGCCCCAGAGTGATAATAGTCAGGGGCAAAGTGATAAGATGAATAATCGGCTTGACGATAATATTCACGATACCAAGAACTATAGCGACGACGACCGCCGTCCAAAAATTATCCACCTGCACACCGGGAACCAGATATTGGGCAACGAAAACCGCAAGTGATTTAACGAGTACGTCGAGTATTATTTGCATATATATTAGTATACCACTAAGATATAGCTATGCTTATTTTTCTTGGCCTTATTTTGTTGGTGCTCGGGGTGATCGTCATTTTCGCCTCGCCCACCCTTTCCCCGATACCGTACTTTCCTTCCAACGCCAAAGACCTGCCTCTCATACTTAAGGCACTGGACCTGAAAAAAGATACAACCGTCTTCGATCTCGGGGCCGGCGACGGGATAATTATTTTTGCCGCCGCCAAAGAAGCGCTCGACCGCAATCTCAACACGCAGTTTGTTGCCGTCGAAATGAACCCAATACTGTCGACTATTTTATATATTAGGAAAATACTGCATCCCAACAGGCGGAATATAAAAATAGTTTCGAAGGATATGTTCAAGGTGAAATATAAAGAGTATATAGACGGGGGGAATGCGGTGACAGTCTACATATATGTAAGCCCGCGTTTCATCCCGCGGATAATCAATCATTTGAAGGTATTGATTCCGCAGTTTAAGCTCGTCAGCTATTTTTACCCCATCAAACAAACAATGGCGCCTTTCGCCTCCGGCGAACATGCGGTATTTTGTATGCAAATCTCAGACAAAATGGTATAAAATATATACATGTTTATCACCCCGCCCGTTCCCTTGCCGGAGCCCGACCATAAACTACTTATTCTGACCAACACACTGATACTTATCGCCCTTCTCGTGATCATCGAACTTGCCGGAACCAATGCCAAAGGGAAAAAATCACTGCGGATATTTTACCCCGTAGCTTGCGTTTTCGGATTGTTGGTAAGCTACGCTGTATATATTCAATTCGCAACCGGATAAAATGCTTCCCCAAACAAAATCGACTCTGGTGTATCTTCTGATTGCGGAAATGTTTTTCCTGTGTCAGTTGCTTCTTGCTATTTACCCGAGTTATGGCGTATACGCTTCGGCTTCGTCGGTGATTCTCCTTTTTCTGTTTTCCCTGAAAAGACCCAGCTATAGCGCCATCGCCTCTTGTATCGGAATACTGATCGCCATCAAAATGGCCGCCGTCACCGTCTCGATCGAAGATCCGGGTGTGGCCGCCGCCGTGCTTTACGGCATGTTGGGTGGAGCTATGCTTATATTTGCGACAATCAGATCATGGCCGAAAATCCTCTCAGGAGGACCAGCACATACCAGCGGGAGTGAGATCGCCCGGATGTTTATGATCGGCGAGATACTCGGTCTCATAACCTGGATCGTACTGCCGATGGACGACCCGTTTCGTGTACTTCCCCGGGTGGCGCTGGTTTTTTGCGCGCCGTTTGCCGCCGCCGTCGAAGAATATGTTTTCCGCAATTCTATCCAGAAAGAAGCCCATGCCGCAGCCGGCCGGACCACCGGGATATTTTTTACCGCCTGGATCGCAGCCGCATTTAGCCTTTCCACTGACCATATATACATGCTTCTTATAATCACTGTAAACCTTGTTTTTGCCTATCTGTATAGCCGTACCAAAAGCAGCAGTCTGACTTTTTTCGCAAATCTTTCGATGAAGCTCACCTTCATTGCCCTGGTCGCCATAAGACCGTTATTATAAAAAAATACCTTCCCCATAAGGCTATATCGCATTTTTGTTGATTATCCACCATTGTCCTTGTGTCTGCCGCGCGTTATTGTGTTTATGAAGGGTAATTTTATTAATAATTAATCAATAAGATGCGGCATATAATTTCTCTCGGATTATTATTTTTATTTTTAGGCTTCAATATATCTGTTTACGCCGCCGCGGGTCGTTATGCGAATGGTACTGTAACGGACGCCTCGGCCAAGCCAATAACTGGAGCAAGCCTAACCATAACATGCCTGGGAAATATTCTGACGGCCACAAGCGGCGCAGACGGCACTTACTCGGTACAGTTCGATAAATTAAGCCATTGTCTAAAAGGAAGCAGCGTCACGATCAAGGCGGAAAAAAATGGAGCAATCATGTCTACAACCAAAAAGATGGGTGATTCTTCGATAACAATCGACATTGCCCTCCCAATTGAATCAACTCTACCCGAACCGGTCGCCGTGCCTGAGTTCGGTCCACTTGCCGGTCTTGTTGCCACTACTGTATCCGGGTTGTTATTTTTCAGGACAAAAAATAATTATTCATTTTTTGCAAAGAAAAACCGGCAATAGTACGTAACTTAGGAGATGTACGAAATGTGTATATCTGATTTTGATATATTTATATCTATTGCTAAGAGAAAATTGCGGTGCTAGATTGAAAGTATGCAGAGAAAAATTTTGATCATGAATATTATCATCGGACTGATTTTCTCTTTGATATTCTCAACAAACGTAGTCGCCAATGAAAGAAGAGACCGCGACAAGCTCGAAGTCCAAGGGATAGTCCGCGACTCGAATAACAAAAAAATCGCTGGCGCTCAGGTAACAGTTACCTGCAATTCACACACAAAAACAACTCAAACCAACAGGCACGGATCATACGAGGTTAAATTTGCGAAAAAAGAATGTCACAAACGCGATACGGTCACAGTAAACGCCTCATATGGCGGCGAAGCCGGAACCGAATCAAAAAACGCTCACGATGAGGAACTGAATATTAATCTAAGATTGGCGGCGGTCTCGGTGCCGGAATTCAGCGCCTATACCGGTTTACTTGCCCTGCTCTGCTCCGTCGGTACCTTCATCTTTCTCAAAAATCAAGATGCTGTCTAACAAACCTCTCCTTACCCGTTTTGCCTTTTTCATACTGCTTTTTGTTGTAATGACGGGGATAATCGGCCCCTGGATTATCCGGACGCGGCTGCTTTACGGATTTTATTTTTTTATATACGGCAATCTCGGAAAAGTGCTTATTTTCGGTTCGATCGCTTTTTTCCTGATGGCAAGACAAAAACTGAAGACTTTTCGCGGACCGCGTTGGAGTCCCTTCAATTTTTTTTACCTTGCCCTTTCACAACTTATGACTTGCTTATTCTTTTCTCTGGCTAAAAATCTTCTTAAAGAACCAAACTTCGGATCAGACATCACCCTCTCGATAAACACCCACCTGACTGCGGTCTCAATCCCCTTATTCTTATTCCTGGGTATTTTCGGACTGAAATACAGTCTAAAATTTTACGACAGCTTCAAAAAAAATATTCTGGTCTGCACCCTGATTTCAGCCGTTTTTTATTTTGCGATTTTCTATATATGGGCTCTTTGGCCTTATCTAAGTTTTATCGTCCTACAATCGGTATTCTTTCTTCTGAAATTATCTTTTTCTCACGTTTGGATCGTACCACCACTCACAATCATCGCTCAAGGTTTTGCGGTAAAGATAGAGCAGGCCTGTTCAGGTATCGACTCGATATTTCTTTTCAGTTCACTCTATATCATGATCGCAATCATCGACTGGAAAAAATTCAACCACAAAAAACTATTTCTCATTTTCGCGCCCGCCCTCGCTGGTCTTTTCCTTGTAAATATATTAAGAGTATATTTGTTGGTACTTATCGGGGTACTCATTTCCGCCGATTTATCGGTGAAATTATTTCACACTTATTTGGGGATGGTATTTTTCGTTACTTACTTCGGAGTTTTCTGGAAAGTATTTTACTCGCATCTCAAAATCAAACCGACCGGAAGCCGGCCTTCTTAAGCGCTTCACGGTGTTCGGGGCGGTAGCGACATATATATTCGATAAGCTTTCCGCGCACTCTTTCCGATTCAAGTCCGTATTTTTTCATGAAAGCGAGGATTTTTGCAGTGGCTTCGTCCGTCTGGTTTTCCGGCACCATAAGCTCGATCTCGCCGATATTGTAGCCGAAATCCATGGAGTCAATATCGATACCGAATCCTTCTTTACGGTATTTTTTGCGCGTCGTCGTATACTCGGAAAAAGGCGAATACCCGGCCAACTTTATCGCCATCGCCAGATCGCCTTTTTCCAGATCCAACTCATCCCGTATCTCTTCGTCGTGGAGTTCATAATATCTGTCCATTCCCGAGTTGTCTTTGGCGTCGAAGCGGATTTTGAGCTCGAAAACACCGTCGCGGCTTCTTAGCCAGCGGTCGGAAGTAGTTAGGCTATAACGGGCATCATCATAACAAATATCGACGAATTTTTTTTCACCCAAAAACTCGGCGCTTTTTATAAGGGCGGCAACTTTGTCGTCGGCGATACGGAATTTCTTTTCGACTTCGATCATAGATGGAACATTAAGTATTATAATTTAATGACTTATGCAATTGGTAATAAAAACCATCAGAAATGTCCACGCCGATTCCCTCGCCCGCAACTCGTTGTATCTCATGATGAGTACGCTCATAATGTCTGTCCTCGGCTTCTTCTTCTGGATAATTATCGCTCGATTATACGACCCATCCGAAATCGGGATAGCCACCTCGCTCATATCGCTAATCAGCCTCATCTCAACGTTCAGTCAGTTGGGCTTCAACAACACACTGGTCCGCGATCTCCCGACCACCAAAGACAAAAATGCGGTCATCAATACGGCTTGTGTTTTGGTCGGTATTACCGCCCTTATCTGCGGGATAATCTATATCGTGGGTGTAAGATTTTTTTCTCCCAAGCTGGTCTTTATACAAAGCAATCTTATTCTAAGCATCCTCTTCCTCATTGCCGTCACAATCACGGCCATCAATAGCGTCACGGATAATATTTTTGTCGGGCTACGAAATACAAAGTATATCCTGATTTACAATACCGCCTTCAGTATAGTCAAACTGATACTACCCTTACTTCTTATTCCCTTTGCGGCGTTTGGAATTTTCCTTTCCGTGGCAGCCGGGATCACGGTCGCGCTTTTGCTGACAATATATTTTCTTATGTCTGTTTATGGCTACCGGCCGAGACTCTCAATCGATCAGGCCGTACTTAGATCTTCGGCTCGCTACTCCTTCGGTACTTATGCCGCCGGGCTCATCGGAGGTATCCCCTCAATGGTCATACCAATACTCATCCTCAATATTCTCGGGCCTTCGCATGCGGCCTACTATTATATGGCCTTCACAATCGCCAGCCTTCTCTTCGTCATCCCCCAGGCGGTCACCCGTTCCATGTTCGCCGAAAGTTCAAGCGATCTCAAAACCGTCAAAAATCAGGTGAAAAAATCGGCCAAGCTCATGTATCTTCTCATCGTCCCCGCTTCGCTTATGGTTTTCTTTTTCGGCGGTTTGGTTCTTCGTGTTTTCGGCAAATCATATTCTTCCGAAGGCCTCGTATTACTCCGTTTTTATGCAGCGGCGACGATTTTCATGATTGTCAATTATATCGGTGGCACTCTTTTCTACGTCAACAACGAGATCAAACGGATCTTCATCTACAATACCGCAGGAGCCGTCATTATGCTTACCGCGTCTGTTGCCGGCATGTTTATCACCAAAAATATTGCCGGTCTGGGCGCCGGTTTTCTTTTTACTCAGGCGCTCATGACAATCGCATACATCCCCCAAATTCTGCGGATCGTCAAGTCACAACCTCACAATCGACCATAAGTGAACATTTATTGGTATAATTTAATGCTCTGTGTAAAAAATATGTAAAAGGAGATCACGATGACAAAGCAAGAATTGATTGAAGCCGTTAAAAGAATTAAGGTTGGAAAATCGGATACTTTTGACTACCGCAATGTGAATTTCGAAAATTTCCAGGCCCTGATCGACGAGCTCGAAGCCGCCCGCGGCGATGGGGCTAAGGTCAAACTCGACCGCCCCGCCGACAAACTGCGGGTGACAGTCGAGCCCGCATAACATTCGTTTTATCGCTTAAGTAAACATTACGCAGAGCCACAAATACTGATGCGAAGAAATCCTTCGCATCAGTATCATTCTTATACACCCCTATCTTCGCGCTCTTGACATGGTTCCGGCATAAAGATATTCTTGGTGTATGCTTTCTTTCGTCAAAAACCCCATACTCCGGATTATTTTAGATTTAATATTCGCGGTTGTCGGTACGCTCATCTTCGGCCTCCTGACCGTTGTCTTCTACATAAAATTCGCCGGATTTAGTTTCATCGATATCGGCTCGCCGGGCGACAAATCGCCGTTTACCTTCCTGATATTTTTTATTTGTCTAATACTCACACTTACATTCCCCGCAATGCTTTGGCTAAAACACCGCAAAATCTACTCCGCCGAAAAAATAGGCAAGTACCCCGCCGCAATAACGGCCGCTGTGTTTATACTGTTTCCAATAGTGCTAAATGTCGGCCGTCACGGCTACTTCGCCTTCCAAGGCTGGCTCAGCCATTACAACTCCGTCCGCTGGATGTGCGATGTGCCAAACGGCGAAAACATAAAAAGAGACGCAAAAGAAGTCTGGATCTATAGTTGTAAAGACGGCGTCATCGACGGCCGCTCTATTAGACGTCGTGTCGACGGCACCCTTGCCGAAGAAACAAACTACGTTTACGGAAAAAAACAGGGCGTGGAAAAACTTTACGACGAAAAAGGCAATCTTCACCTTGTCACCCAATACAAAGACGACGTCGAAGACGGCTCGGAGATATACTACAATGCCCGCGGCGCAACAACCATGTACGTAATAAACAAAATGGGCAAAGGCGACCAGATCTACTTCCAAATGCCCGAAGACCGCATCACCCAAGAGATCAGCCTCGATTCGCAGAAATTCCTCTGTACAAACTCAGCCGAATACAACGCCGGCTTCTACCAATACAACTGCCGCAACGGCCTGATCGATGGCATCTTCAGCAAATTCGATGACGAAAATCTCATATTCAGAATCCACCTCAAAGACGGAGTTCTCGACGGCGCCTATGAAGAATATTACGAAGGCAAGCTCCGCCGCCGTCTCGATTTTGCCGACGGTGTACTAAACGGCAAAGCCATCCAGTACGACGAAAAAGACAACTTGCTCTACGAGGGGACTTACATCAACGGCCTGCAGGAAGGTACATTCCGCTTCCGTGTCTTCGATGGTTACCCGATACGAACTTTGCAATTCCGCTCCGGCAAAATCGTGAAATATTGACACCGTCGTGATATTCTGATAATTTATTCTTACATTCAAAACTCAATGAACGAACATTCTGCACACAATCCCAACCTCCGTGTATTATTCATGTTGGTACTTTTTCTCCTCATCGCCACCGGAATTTTCATAAACAACAATAAAAAGCTCACCTCGGCAAAAGCGGCTCTTACCGATTCCGCGGCCCCGGCAAAAGAAAATAAGAACGGCATCGAACTGATCCTCGAAAGCGCAACCGTCTCCGCCGAAGGCGACCGTATCGACGTTGCCTCAACCATAAACAACAATCAACCCTACTCCATCTCCATCCAATCAGGTTGTGGTACCGGCCCCCAGCTTCTGGCGACCGCCGCATCCGGTAAGGTTTTCAGGCTGATATCCGCACAAATAGGCGACAGCTCCTGTATCGCCGCGGAGCAAACAATCGTCCCCAAACAGTCTTTTTCCCAAACTTATTCCTACCGCCTGACAAGCACAAACGGCGACAACGGTACCCTCACCAAATATATTCTTTCCAACGGAAATTACACTTTGCAGCAAAAACTTACCTATACTATCATCCGCGGCGACAAAAAAACCCGCTACAAAACCCGTGAAGGCGGCGATATCGAATCACCCGCGAGCGAACTCAACCGTCAAAAAAATACCAAAGAACACAAAGTTTTCATAGACACCTTTCCCCTTACCCGTATCAATTCCAATAAATATCAGATCCAGATCGTCACTTCTCCCAACACCGCTGCCGAACCGTCGGTACTCGGCATCCAAACCCTAGCGGCCAAAGCCACTCCAACCCGCACGCCAACACCCACCCGGAGACCGACACGCACACCCACACCGACAAACACACCAACTCCAACAAAAAGGCCGACGCGTACACCCACCCCGACGAAAAAACCTACAGCAACGCTTACTCCCACAAAAACACCAACCCCGACACCGACAGTTACGCCTGTCATCTCGACCTCTCCCACACCCACCCCGTCCATACCGTATCCATACGACAGTATGGTCGGCCCATTCTCACCGAAAATACTGGTTATCGATTACAACTCCTCCGGCCTGCCCGACGATGGCTCAAGTGTCATCACTACCCAACTCATGAACGCCATCAAAAAAGCCTCACGCTTCCACGGTAGCTCATTTGCCAGCGCCAATTTCAGCATTTACAATACTTATGTAGAAAACAACCCACCACCGCTCAATACCCTCGGCCGCGCCGACTATCCGGCAATCTATACCAAATACGACATCTGTAATCTGGCCGCAACGCAAGGCGTGAATTTCGTCTGGATCTGGGCGAGCGGTGATGTCAACAATTATGCCGGCACATTTTTCGAATGGGTCGCAACCGGCCCAACTTTCCACCAAACGTACGATATTATCGTTCCCACCTGTCCCGATACCGTCGTGACACTCGGTCTCAACTACAACCGCACGGTCGAATCGGCCATGCACAGCTTCAGCCACTATACCGAGAATGTCGGCTACTACGCTTTCGGTCCGATAGATTACGCCAACGTCAACGCCACCGACATGTGGGATCTTTTTGACGGCCAGCTGCAACGCATGTCCTACAGCTACACTCCACCCCCGGTCAACACCACATCAGCCCGCTGCGGCAATGTCCATTTCCCGCCCAACACCGGCAACGCCTACGACTACGGCAACGCACTGGTGGTGCAGTCCGAATGTGCCACCTACAATCCCGGCAATCCGGCCAGTCAAGTTTACGTTCCCGTCAGCGTCAATACCTGGAGAGCTGTCGGCTGCGATCCGGCCATCCAAAACAATCAGGGCGACTGCGACCAGCAATCCTACCTTACCTGGTGGATGCAAAATATTCCCGGCTACAACAACTCAATCACCGACCTCAGCCACGACCCCATGCCCAACTGGTGGCAATACATCCTCGCAATCGATACCACGATCAGGTACAACTAGGTCCGTGGCCGCCTCCGTCAGACTCTTTTCAAAATTAATAAAAACATTGGTTTATACGGCTTTAGAGCCCCAATCAGCGGTGCCGTGCGGTACGGTGCCGTGCCGTGCGGTACGGTGCGGTAACGGCATGCTTTATATTGACAAAACAGTCCAAAAAATTTATGCTGAATACATATAAGTATGGACGATATCACCGCCACCCGCAAACGTAACGCCGCAACCATGACTCGCGACACTTATGGCCAGTTTTCATCCACCACCAAAAGCCCGCCCCAACCGGCCATCTCCGCCTCCTTCAAAGTCTCCTCCCCGCCCCCCAAGCCCGCAAGCACCGATCTCCAGCCCGATACCCCCTTGGTCTCAATCAGTATCGACAATCCCTTCAAAAGGCTCCTCCGCTGGCTCGACGAAATCCGCAAAAAACAAACAACCGAGCTCGATCTCAAACTCAAGCTTCCCCTGGTAGTCACCCTCTCAATTGCCGCCATGGCTCTCGGTATCGCAACAACCACCAGTTATTTCTACAACTGGGGCAAATACATCGGCCTCACCCAAGCCCGCGCCGAGTCGACGAATATCACCGTCAGCCGCATCGGCAAAATCATATCCACCCAAACTGCCTCCGGCAAAACCTCCCGCTATCTTTTCGTGCAAGGCAATGGTGATGTATACATAATCAGCACCAAATCACCCCAGGATCCGCAATCTTTCCTCGGCCGAACAGTTCTTATGGTCGGAGCCTACGACGAAGCCACCAATACAATCACCCCCGCAGCCGTAAACGGCATAGAAATAGTCGGAGAATAATACCCACGAAGCGTATTTCCTGGCTTATATGCTATAATATTTATACTTATTTAATATGTATATTAGCTATACATCTATAGTAAGGAACCTTAAAAATATCTGCCATATCGGCCTTATTGTTGCGAGGTATAAGGAAATTACTTGCGCCGCGGGTCTAACCCGTTGGTAATTTTCTTCTCGACTCACAGCAATAAGGAAAACAGTGAATAAATTCCGTCTTTTCTTGTTGCTCGCCGCACTATTCTTGGCACTACTCGTCTCATCGCAGACAGCCACAGCCCAAGACAAGCCGCAGCAATCACAGTCACCGCTTGCTGTTCCCGAGCTGCAAGAGGCAGTAATTCAACGCTCACAAACAACCTCGTATACGATCGAGGCGCCCAACTGGGTAACCGTTTTCCCAGGCGCGCTGACGGTCGAGTACAATATGACATTGGTTCGGCACGGGCCGGACAATGTTATCAATGCAACCTTCCACGTCATCTCACCCGACGATGTGGGCGATTTCATCACCGTGGTTGATGGTTATTGCAGCTACAATGCTGAGCATTCCTCAGCGTACTGCCTCACCAATCTCAACCAGGATCGCACCGATTTCACTATCCGAGTTGCACCACACTTGGACGCAACTATCCACCACTATTGGAATTCCGAGGACTATGTCTCCACATTTGTGGAAAACAACACAACTTCGGTTTTTCGGTTGTGGTTAGCTTGGCTGGTTCTGAATCAATAAGAATATCGCTGTGAGTTAAGGCAGATCCGTAACCCCTGCGCGCACAGGGGTTACCAATATACAAAAAAATAAAGCTTAGTTCCGGCTAAAAGTAGTTTTTCTTGTCGCAACCTGAGGGGATACGATCGACACCACATTTTCCCCCGGCTTAAGCTGGAATATTCCCTGCAATGCCACCCCCAAACAGAAGCCGCTTTCCACAATCACCCGCAAGCCGTCCTTATTATGATTAGATATACTCAGCTTCCCCGGAACCATATCCACTTCCTGTACCCGCCCTGGGTCAATCACCCTGAATTTGTTGTCGATTATCTCGATAGACATATAGCCCATTATATAACCTCCCATCGATCATTTCACCCAATAGTAATCGTTTTACGAGCGTTTATATACCAATCGTAACCATTATTGCAAGATCCGATCTCTATAGCTGGCTAAATATACAGTCATGTAGCTTATCGTCTATAGATACACATATAGCTTAATGATATATTCTTCGATATCACAAATTTTCAATATATCTATATTGAATTTTTATCTATATATTGATATACTCATGGAAGACTCGTTTGAATGGGACGAAGAGAAAAATCTAAATAATACAATTAAACATGGTGTTTCGTTTGAAAATGCACAAGCTGTATTTACCGATCCTAAAAGAATTATTCACGCCCTCAAATATTTCCACCGAAAAGACCTCATTGAA
>CAYMOO010000009.1:14384-21888 GCA_964392185.1 uncultured Gammaproteobacteria bacterium | reverse complement strand
CTGCCGTTACCATTGAAGAAGTTCGTGACATCATAGCGTTTTTGATGATTGTAAGGATCCTTAGTTCTGACTACTGTAAGGAAAATAAGATCTTTGGGCAATAATCCATATCTCTCCCAAAACATTTGCTTGAGTGGGGGCACAGTGTCGTCGAGTGTGCGCACCGGATTGGGAGTCATAATAACTATAGATCTTGGTAGATAAGTCTCGTTGGTTTTTTTAAGCTCGACTACATCTTTTACCGTCATAGAAGCATAGGATGAGAAAGTTTCCGTTATCATACGTCTCCCCCATTCCCACGTCTTCATAATTACCAAGATAGATAGCGCTATAAGAAGAGGTATGTAACCACCCTGAACAAGTTTCAACGAATTGGCAACCAAAAAGGAAAAATCTATAAGAGATAGGGGGAAAAAAAGCAGAAAGGTTAGAACAGGATTCCATTTCCAGTATTTGGTTGCTATATAAAACATAGAAATCGAAGTGATAAGCATAACTCCCGATACAGCCAAACCATACGCCGCGGCCAGATGTGTACTAGATTGGAAACCGAGAACAAGCAAAATGCACCCCACATATAGCGACCAGTTTATAAATGGTACATAAATCTGTCCAATGTGTTCCTCATGGGTGTGCATGATTTTTGAACGTGGTAGTAGTCCCAGACCAACAGCCTGTGTGAAAAGTGAAAAACCGCCAGAAATAAGAGCTTGTGAAGCGATTACTGTCGCCATTGTGGCCAATATTACCATCGGAAATAAAAATGAGTGAGGAACAGTGCTATAAAATATGTTATCATCGATTATTTCTTTTCCACTTAATAGATAAGCGCCCTGACCTAGATAATTAAGAAGCAGGGCCGGATATGTGAGAATAAACCAACTGAATCTGATAGGGGTACGTCCGAAATGTCCCATGTCAGCGTACATTGCTTCCCCACCAGTCACACACAACATTACTGATCCTAAAACCAGTAACAGATTATAAAAAGGTGTGTGTGTAACGAAATAAACCGCATGGAGTGGATTGATAGCCGCCAATATACTGGGCGTTGCGTAAATCTGGATAGCACCAAGGGCACCAATTGCGATAAACCAGACACTTATAACCGGTCCGAATAGTTTTCCTACGCTGGAAGTTCCCTTGCTTTGGATAAGAAAAAGAGCAGTTAATATTACTATGGTAATAGGGATAATATATGGTTCAAAAGTGGTGGTTGCCACCTTAAGACCTTCGACTGCGGAAAGGACGCTTATCGCGGGCGTAATGATGCCGTCACCAAAAAGCAAGCCGGCAGCGAATATAAGAAGTGTTGTAACAATGCCAATTCCCATAGCTTTTTTCTTTTCGAGTAATCCATAAAGAGCAAATACTCCACCCTCACCATCGTTATCCGCTCTTAAAACATAAATTACGTATTTAAAAGATATGATTATAGTCAAAGCCCAAATGACCAAACTTATAGCTCCAAGTATGTTTTCCGTTACGACGTGAACATGACCATGACCGAAGAAAATTTCATTAATCGCGTATAAAGGTGAAGTTCCGATATCTCCATAAACAACTCCTAATGCAGCCAAAGAAATCATCAGTAACCCCTTAATTCCATTATTGTTTGAGTGTGTTGACATTATAAAAATAAAAAAACCATGGATATTCCATGGCGATAAATCACGCTTAAACATTATAATGGAGTAAGGAATGAGTTCAATACATCACAGTGATGTATTTATTTTAGGTATCACATAGTGGAATATCAGAAAATAATTCTAACTCCCCCCAGATCAGAATACTCATACGGGTGGAAATGATGTATCGATCCTATAACCATACGATTTTTTCTTACTTTAAGTTTTTGCGATACCTCTTCAACTACCTCAGGACTAAACGGTTTGTCGATGTAGAGAAGGCTGACATTCATGTGTGAGAATACGCCTGTTTTCTTTAGTATGGGTAACGAGTTTTTAAGATCTTCATAGCTTTTATCGTATTCTTGTCCGTCTCCGTTTTTGCAATGAACCAGCGTGACGTTCCATCCGGTTTCATTTTTATTTATATAATCGAGTATTGAGTGCACCCTGTCTATGTGGTGTACAAAAGCTACATATTTGCCATCGATAAGGTCGGCAAATTTTTCTTTAAGTATTTTGTTGACCGGGGGGAAAATCTCGGACGCTTTTATTAAGCTCTTAAGCAATAGATCTTGATGGATTATAGCCATTACCAGTAAAAATGAAGGAATGAAATATACACTGAAAAAATAAAGATTCCTTGTGTCTATTATTACGTTACCGACGATACCGATTCCGGTGGATACAAATGCGATAAGAACAAAAATAATTGGTGCGCTATATGTCCTTTTAAGCTCTGTTCTTGTTTGCTTAAGTATTAAATTGCCAAAGGCAAAGGCGCACATGACATTGAGAAATGCTATCGTATAAACTCCAGCGAGTGATAATAAATTTCCTTGAGTAATTATAAGTATTGAGCTACAAAGAAGGAAAAATGCAATAATTATCCGTGGGTAAGACCCTTTTGAATTTATTTTTGTCAAAAAACCAGGCAAGCAAGCATCAGAAGCCATACGGTAGACCAAACCACTGACGCCGACGAATGAAGTCAAAACGGCACCCGATAAAACTAAGAATGCATCGGCAACTATGATATATTGAAAAATATTTCCTCCGATGATTTTTGCAGCGTCGGCAAGTAAAAAATCTTTCGCATGGGCTATTTCTGCATATGGCATACTATTAAGAACAACCAGAGCAATAAGAGGATTGAAAACCGCAACACCAATCAACATGTTTCTTAGAGTTTTTCGGAATACTCCTTTTTTTTGCTCCTCAACGAAATTGGCAGAACTTTCAAAACCAGAAACTCCAAGTAGCGAAGCAGAGAAAGCCAAAACAAATGTTTTCACTAAACCACCATTTTTGAGCAACAGATGAGATGTGGCTATCATATTAGCGTTAATCTGAGAATGTCCGTTCAAAAAGTAAATGAGACCGACGATTATAAAAGAAATTAATGAAATTATATGGAAAACGAAAATAGCGAAAGCTATCTTTGCTGAGTCTTTAAGTCCAGAAATAACAAGAAGAGCGAACACAAAAAGTAACGCTATGGTAGCACCAATGATGGGTATATTGCCCACTACCGTATTCAAATACTCTACTCCTACCTTGGCCGAAAGTACCGCGGTCGCTATATAAGATAATATTGTCAATATACCTGCTATGGCGGCAAAAGATTTGGAAGTACCATTGAGGAGACAGTTATAAGCTCCTCCATTCACCGGCAATGCCTCTACAACTTCTGTATACACCGCTTTATAAAAATAAAGAACCGAAGCGACCGCTATTAACACAAGAGGGGCGTATATGCCGGCAAATATGGCAGCTATCCCGGATACGTATAATGCAGAACTAAGAATATCGTTACCGCATATTGCGGTCGCAAACCACTGACCAACCTTTATATGCTCATGTTTTTCCGATGACATATTTATTATGATTTATGAATAAGTAATATTTTTTCCCAAAATAGAGCAATAACAAAAAACGATAAAGAAATAGCGGAGTCTAAAATAGGAGTGTATTTGATGTCATGATATATCAGAAAAACAGGATTATAGTAGATAGCGATAATCAAAAAAAACATAAATACCCATATAATTCCCCTTTTATATACCATAAAAGTCGTGAATAGCGTAAAGGCAAAGAGTATTATTTCCAAAGGCGATTCAATCGAAAGTATCAGACTCCGCGGAGTCGCAATAGCAAACAGGAGTGCAGCCGTTAGAATAAGATACTGTAAATTATCGGTTTTAGTTCTCATAATTATGAGGTCTATAATAACCGATGTATCCTTGAATCAACGGTGATTCAATTGTGACTCAAATCACGAGGGAAGCAGAATTATATCTGGAAATTTAAATATGTATTATTTACACCAAAAATGGGGCGTATTCGGGGTTGAATCTGTATATCTTATCCTTGTAGATAAATAGTTTAATGGTGGCTTTTTTGTTAACAGCCAGCATAGCATCGTAGACTTTTCTCCAGTTTTCTCCCTCTGCTTCTTCACCGAACCTTTCCAGAAGCTCGTCTTGCTCCCATCGTTTATTTGGACTGCCAAATAAAGCTTCACAAAGGTAATACTGGTTTGAGGCATAGGGAATTGCCAGTCTTATATCATCTATCATCAACATACTTTCTTTTTTTAAGAAATCTATCTTTTTAGGCTTTTTGGTTGGGGTTTTGTCCGATTTAGACAGTATGCGGTTTTTGTGTGTCACTTTAATTGTCGCTATAAGAAGCGGTAATAACACGAATAAATTTACAATAGAAGCAAATATCAGATAACTCTTGAGAAATCCATTTATTTCCCTAAGAGATTCACCTAAAACGACCACTCCTTCTGTATTACCTGTGGAATCTTTAACTAATCTTGTTTTGACCAAATAGCTGGTATGGGTATTTTTTTCTGACACCACGAATTCTTCCCGGCCACGAATTATATCAGCCACATAACTTGTATCTATAAAAGTAGGTATGCGGCCGTTATTCAATAAGACCCTGTTGAACGCATCCACAACCTCAAAAGAGACGTCATAATGTACATTTCTGATATCTAATTTACTTACGTCTATGTCATCGTTATTGACCGTAAGTCTGGAGGATATTATCTCAAGGTTCTGTTTGAGTTTATTATCGGTATCGTTTTGCCCGATGACTTCTGGATTATATAAGGAGACAAATATCACGCCTACTGTTTTGTTTTTATAGATAATAGGTTTTGAAATCACTCTCCAATTTTCATTAGTTATAGAATCTATGGTCTCAATTTTTTGGAAAGCCATTAAGTGTTTAAAATCGGAAGAATTAAGAAAACCGTTTATCGGATTATTTCGCTCGATGACAAAACCATCTCTCGTGATAATATATAAAGGCTGGGAAAATCCACTGGATCCATGCGGATAAGGTGTAAAAGGGTCTGAATTGTAATTGGTCATATCCCACTTACCATTCTCCAACCTTAAATCATTTTGTATTCTATCCAGTAAAGCACCCATTCTATTTCTAGTGTCAGAATATGTCCGTTGTTGCAGAAATACGAAGCTGACTATAGCGTGCAATATGACGAATATCGCCAGAAAGAATATGAATTTTTTATTCTCCGCCAAACTGCCTAACAATTTTCTTATATACATATAAAATAGATACAATTATACTACAAAGGATTAAAATATAGATATGTATAACGAAGTATAGCTTATCGCATGTGCTCCCAAGGGGATTCGAACCCCTGGTTTTCGGGATGAAAGCCCGATGTCCTAGGCCACTAGACGATGGGAGCTCAGTATATTATATCATCTGTCGCGCCACTTTTTCATAACTTCTTCTATGAGCTCTGCAGCAGCATCGCGACCTCCCAATCCAAAGGCCAAACCTCCCGCCAATGCAATCATCGCTACTATACCGGTAAATAAAATCTTAATCAGATCTTGTGCAATGCCTATCTGATTTAAAAATATAAGCACCGTGAAAAAGACAATTACACCTTTGGTAAGCAAAGCCATACCCCTGACATATGATTCTTTTTTCCCCCTTAATGAATGCGCTACTACTTCTGAGAGCAGATTGGCTGTTATAAGACCAAAAAAACCAATCAGTAACCCTATTATTAAATTAGGAGTGTATATGAGAACTTGGCTTAAAACCGAAATGACGCGTGACAATCCCCAGATATCGAATGCGGGAATTAAAAAGACGATTATTGTTGCCCATCTGGTAATTTCGGCGAATATAGTTTCCCATATATGCACCTCATAACTTTTCATCAACTTCGAGCTATCCAGTAGAGCTTCGAGTCTGAAAAAGCGAAATAAGGAGTGCAAAAAATTTTTCAAGACTACAGATAGAACAATCCCAATCGTGATGATTATTAAGCCCGATATAAAGTTAGGCAAAAAGTCTGAAAAGCGCCCCACGAATATTGCTGAAATAGATCCTAATAAGCTGAACATAAAGCAATTATATATCAACCGATTTAAAATGTTTAAGCTCTTTGACTCTGTTATCCGGCCCTATAATAATAGATATAACATCAAGCGACATTTTTAAATCTTTAACCTTATGGGTAAGTTGATAGAATTGTATTGCCCTCATAAGATGTTTTATCTTATTTTTATTGACAGTCTCATAAGGCATTCCTGTTCTGGTATCCGTTTTTGCTTTTACTTCGACAAAAACCAATATTCCATCTTTTGAAGCGATAATGTCCAGCTCCCCATATTTAGTCCGAAAATTTCTCTCAATAATCTCATAACCATTAGATTCTAAGAAGTTGCAAGCTATATCTTCGCCTTTTTTACCGACTGATTGACGGTAAAACGACATATCAGGAGTTAGGATTTTCTATAAAGTTTGAATCTTACCTGTCGATCGGAAAGATTCCTTAGGAAGTAAAGCTTCGATTTGGAATAAAGTGATTTTTTATCAACAGTTATTGATGCTATATTGGGTGATTCAAGAGGAATAATTCTTTCAATTCCGATACCTTCTTTAGAAACCTTGCGCACAGTTATCATTTTGGATTCTTTATCATTACCTTTTATACGAAGGAGTATGCCTTGAAAAAGCTGTACGCGCTCTTTGTCGCCTTCTTTTATCTTATAATTGATAGATATAGTATCTCCTATGGTGAGGTCTGCGTCTTTATATTTTATCGAGTTAGCCATGATTTTGATATTTTATCATGCCGGAATTTGTTTTACAAGCCTCGATAAATGCTATAAAAATAGGATGTGGAGACAGGGGCCGGCTTTTGTACTCCGGGTGGCCCTGTGTGCCCATATAAAACGGATGTGTACTCTGGGGCAGTTCGATAATTTCGACTAATTTCTCAACCACCGACCGTGCGCTTATTGTAAAGCCTTTATTTTCAAAATCAGATGTATAAGCATCGTTGAATTCGTAGCGATGTCGGTGTCTTTCAGATGTGAGGTATTTTGATTTATCTGTATAGGCATTGTTGACTGCATATATTTTATCCGCCATAGTTCCTGGTTTTATATGGGCCTGCCAGCCACCAAGCCTCATTGTGCCTCCATAAGCGCGTCGCGCTATAAGGTCCTTTTGACCTTCAATTAGATGTATCACCTGATGACTGCTTTTATCGTTATTTTCCTGAGTATTGGCGTCTTTCCAACCGAGAACATGGCGCGCATATGCAACACAGGCTAGTTGCATTCCGTAACATAATCCAAGATAAGGGATTTTTTTCTCTCTAGCAAAGTTTGCTGCCGCTATCATACCTTCGGAGCCTCTTTCGCCCCAACCAATGGGTACAATTATTCCATTCGGCTTCCCAATTATTTCCGGACCGTTTTTTTCTATTTTTTCGGCATCGATCCATACGGTTTTCACATCGACTCCTACTTTCCATTTTGCATGGTCAATCGCATCGAAAAGCGCCGCATATGAATCGCGCAGTTGAT
>CAYMOO010000009.1:8781-14374 GCA_964392185.1 uncultured Gammaproteobacteria bacterium | reverse complement strand
CGGTTCCGAAATATTTGCCTATAATTGCGATTTCGGCTGTTTGTTTTTTTGGTGTGTTTATTCGGTCTACAAGATGTTTCCACTCATCAAGTTTGGGCTCGACTTCTGGCAAACTCAATTTCTTAAGAATTCTTTGGTCCAGTTTTTGCTCGTGAAGGGTGATTGGTAGCTCGTAGATGTTGTTTAAGTCTGGATTGGAAATGATATCTTCCGGATGCATATTACAGAATAAAGCAAAACGATCTTTTCGTCTCTTATCCAGATACTTATTTGATCTCGCTACTATAAAATCTGGCTGGATACCCATCGAATTGAGAGTTCTGACGGAAAGCTGTGTCGGCTTTGTTTTTGGTTCTCCAAGGTGAGACGGAGTTGGTACATAGCTAACATGTATATGTATAACGTCTCCTGGTTTTTTCAGAGTTAAAATTCTTGCTGCTTCATAATAAAATATATTCTGATATTCTCCGGCGGTACCTCCGAGTTCGATAATTACTATATCTGCCTTCTTTTTTTTGGCGACATTATGTATTCTTTCGCTTATCTCATCTGTTATGTGAGGTATTGCTTCAACGTCTTCTCCTTTGTATTCGAATCTTCTTTCTCTCTCGATAACCGTTTGGTAGATTTGTCCCATGGTGACAAAATTGTCCCTGGTCATATCTTCATTCAAAAATTTTTCGTACGAACCCATGTCCATATCGGCCTCCGTGCCGTCTTCGCACAAAAATGGGTCCCCGTGTTCTATCGGATTTATAGTACCGGCATCCACATTGAGGTAATTTTCGAATTTTATAGGGACGATTTTGTAACCGGAGAGCTTAAGAAGGAGGGCTATCGATGCGGTAGTAATCCCCTTTCCTATGCCGGAAATTACACCTCCCGAAACAAATATATATTTGAGTCTGTTCATCGAATTTGAAACAATATTACCACGACTTAAGTCAACTTCCAAGCCGAATAATTACAGTTCGGGTACATTTCGCATCCGTAAAATCTTTTTTTGTTTTTAGTGAAACGGATAACGATCCTACCTTTGCCACATTGGGGGCACATTTTGCCCTCAACGAAATGTAAAAATGGCTTTGTAAATCTGCATTCAGGAAACTTGCTACAAGCAAGAAATTTACCATACTTCGAATAGCGCACAACAAGAGGCGCTCCACATTTTGCGCAGGCTTCATCTACCTTTTCTTCAACATCTATTCTTTTAGTATCTTGTTTTCTCTTTTCTAAAGTGTCAGAAAATGGTTTATGGAAATGCTCTAAGAGGTGGACGATGGTTTCTTTACTCTCGGCAATATTATCGAGATTCTCCTCCATACCAGCAGTAAAGTTGAGATTAAAAATATCTGGAAACGCATCTGCCAAATAGTCAGAAATAGCCTCTCCCAGATGGGTAGGTATGAAGTACCGATTTTCTTTTTCCACGTAATTTTTGTCCTGTATTAATGATATGATCGGAGCATATGTCGAAGGTCTTCCTATACCTTTTTCTTCCAACGTTTTTATGATCGAGGCTTCGTTGAAACGCGGAGGCGGTTTTGATTTACTTTCTACCGATTCCAAAGATTCTAACTTTATCGGATCGCCATCTTTAACGACGGTGGAACTTTGATTTTTTTCGACAAATTCAGGATTCAAAACTTTAAGAAAGCCATCAAAAAGTACTTTTTGCATATCAGTAGCGAACTGATAGCCCTTCGACCCCAAAATCGTAATGGCGATGGTTTTTACCTGAGCTTCCTTCATTTGTGTCGCGATAGCCCTATCGTATATAAGTTTATAAACTCTTTTATGATTCTGGGTCATTGTCTCGTTACTTATGTCTTCCGATGTTTTTTCAAGATTGGTAGGACGTATAGCTTCGTGAGCTTCTTGCGCCATTTTAGACTTTGTTTTGAAGTGACGGGGTTTATCGAGCGCATATTCGGCACCGTAATTTTTAGTTATGAAGTTTTTTGTCTTTACCAAAAATTGCTCTGAAAGATTAAATGAATCGGTGCGGTGATAAGATATCAAACCTTGCTCGTAAAGATCCTGTGCCAACTTCATAGTCATCTTGGAAGAAAATCCATGCTTTTGGAAAGCCTCCTGCTGTAAAAGAGACGTGGTAAACGGGGGTGGCGGTAAACGTTTTTGCACTGTTTCCTTGACCTGAGAAATTACGAATTGATCGCTTCTAATATCGGCCATCAACGATTCGATATTGTCTTTCGTTATTGTTGTCTTTGTGTATGTGTATTCACCAGTGAATAAATCTATCTTAAATTTTTGTTCGTAAGAAACATCGTCTTTCTTAGATAAGCGGGCTTTTAACTCTTCACCATTCTTGAACAAACCAAAAATTTTGAAATAATCTTCCTGGGTAAATTTTCTGATCTCTTTTTCCCGCTCAACTATAAGTCTCAATGCAACAGTCTGAACACGCCCTGCGGAAAGCCAATTTTTACCCATCTTTTTCCATAGTAAAGGTGAAAGTTCGTATCCTACCAAGCGATCAAGAATACGTCTCGCCTGCTGTGCCTGCACCAGGTTAAATCTGATACTTTCCGGATGAGACAATGCTTCTTCCAGCGCCTGAGGGGTGATTTCGTGAAAGACAATACGTTTACATTCGGCGCCTTTTTTAACACTAATATTTGGCCAATCTTCATTAATATATCCAAGTATGAATGCGGCGTGATAAGATATAGATTCTCCTTCGCGGTCAGGATCAGTCGCGAATATAACTTCTTTATTTTTTTTGGCTAACTCTTTAAGCTCAGCGACTACATTCTGTTTATTTTTTATTATTTGATACTTAGGTTTGAAATCGTGCGCAGTGTCTACCGAAATATTACTCGGAGGCAAATCGCGTATGTGTCCCATGGTCGCATATACATAGTATTCTTTACCTTTCCCTTTTTCTTTTAAGATGCGATTGAATGTGCGTGCCTTGGTCGGTGATTCAACAATGATTAATGCCATGGTAATAACTATAACATGCCAATCGAAGATATGCAGCCGTTATTCTAGCGGCCTTGGCCTTCGTTTTTTGAGTAATTTAAGATTTAATAGCGACCGACGTACAACCGCCGCAGCTTCACGTCTGTCTTTGGTTTCCTTTACATCGGCCAGCACTTTTTGAGCTCTTTCGAGAGCTTTTCGTGTAGTTTCTTCGTCTATTTCACTTTGATTGTAAGCTCGTGAAACCAAAACATGCACATGCTTACCATTGGTATCAAGATACCCTCCACCGATTGCCAGATAGTCCTCCTCATTTTTTTTCTTGATTACTATTATTCCTTCCGCAAGCAATGAAAAAAGACTGGCATGTTTAGGAAGTATTGAGATATAGCCGTCAGGAGTCGGCGCCGTGACCACGCTTACTTGTTCGTCCAATACGATTTTTTTTGGCGTTATTACTTTTAGCTGCATCGGATTTATTTAACTTCCTCTATAGTGCCCTTCATATAAAAAGCCGTCTCAGCTTTACTGTCGTGCTTACCTTCTATAATTTCTTTGAATCCGCGCACGGTTTCCGCAATCGGCACATATTTGCCGTCCCGGCCTGTAAATGGTTCAGCGACAAACATAGGCTGAGTTAGGAAACGCTGAATTTTTCTTGCTCTTGCAACTATCAGCCTATCCTCTTCTGACAGTTCTTCCATGCCTAGAATAGCTATAATATCTTGCAAATCTTTATATCTTTGCAATGTTTCGAGCACTTGTTTGGCGACCCGATAATGTTCTTCTCCGACCACTTCAATATCCAGAGCTCTGGAGCTTGAAGTTAGCGGATCAATCGCCGGATATAGTCCTTGTTCGGAAAGTGAGCGCTCAAGCGTTATCGAAGCGTCAAGATGAGCAAAGGTAGCAACGGGAGCCGGGTCGGTATAATCATCGGCGGGAACATATACCGCTTGTATCGATGTAATGGAACCTTTTTTTGTCGATGTGATTCTTTCTTGCAAAGCGGCCATTTCCGATGCGAGCGTAGGCTGATATCCGACAGCGGAGGGTATACGTCCCAGAAGAGCGGAAACCTCCGATCCGGCCTGAGCAAAGCGGAAAATATTATCGATAAATAAAAGTGTGTCCATACCTTTTTCATCACGGAAATATTCAGCCATAGTAACGCCTGTAAGCGCTACACGCAGACGGTTCCCCGGCGGCTCATTCATCTGACCAAAGACAAGTGCGGTCTTATCCAATACCTTAGTCTCCTTCATTTCATTCCACAGATCGTTTCCTTCGCGCGTACGCTCACCTACGCCCGTAAAAACAGATACACCACTATGTTGTTTGGCGACATTATGGATCATTTCTTGGATGAGAACGGTTTTTCCGACACCGGCTCCCCCGAAAATAGCTACTTTTCCTCCTTTTATAAAAGGAGCAATAAGATCGATTACTTTAATACCTGTTTCGAATACGTCTTGTGTGACCGATTGGTCGGTAAGTTTTGGAGCTTCTCTATGTATGGGATATGTTTTTTTCGTTTTTACAGGTTCACCTTCATCGACAACTTCACCAAGGACGTTGAAAATTCTTCCCAGTCCTTCTTCTCCAACGGGTACCGAAATAGGTTTGCCGGTATTTTGGACTTTAGCGCCTCTCTTTAGTCCATAAACTCCAGTCATCGCTAAAGCTCTTACCATTCCGTCACCCAAAATTGCCTCAACCTCCAAGGTAATTTTTTTTCCGTCCTTTTCCAAAAATAAAGCATCATATATTTTCGGAGTTGCATCGATAGGAAATTTAATATCAACAACGACGTCGCGGATTGCTGTTATTGTGCCTTGAGTCATATAAATTATTTAAATTCTAAATATTTTCTACCGATTCTTTGGCAGTGATCATGTCAAGAAGCTCGGAAGTGATTTTTCCTTGCCGTAGCTTATTGCCAAGTAACTGCAAATTATATATAACATCGGTTGCATTATCGGTTGCATTCTTCATGGCGATCATTCTGGCTGAGTGCTCCACCGCCTCAGAGCTTAATATTGCGCTTCTTATCTGACTTTCGACAAAACTACGCAGCAACGGGTCGATTATTTTTTTAGGATCGGGCTCTATAATGTAATCTTCAAAATGTTCTCGAGATTTTTTACCTTCGGTCGGGTCAGATTCCAGTGACGACATACTCAAAGGTAGGAGCACATCGAAGCGAGTATCATAACGACTGGTAGAAAGAAATTTATTGTAAACAATAGCTACTTCTCTATATTCCCCCTTAATAAATCTGTCGACGGCCAGGTCGAATACTGCTGATATATTGGCCAATACCGAACCTTCGGAATAATCAGCAAGAACGTGTGCACCCAATCTTCCCAAAAACATAGTACCTTTTTTTCCTATTGTCACATAATCCATTTCATTATTGGTGACTTTTAAGATCAAACGATCGAGGTTCGAATGGAAACTTCCGGCCAGACCTTTATTGGATGATACAAAGATTACTAGGATTTTTTTTGCTTTTTCGTGCACATTGAGAAGTGGTGAATTTTCGCCAGATATATTATGGGCAACTCTTTTTAAAATTTGATGCTTTAAAATTAGGACTTACAGCAACTCCTGAAAGAGCAGATGGAGGGGATGTTTTTAAATA
>CAYMOO010000009.1:2854-8771 GCA_964392185.1 uncultured Gammaproteobacteria bacterium | reverse complement strand
TTATCGCTTCCAGATGCTCGTTATACGGCCTGCCCTCAAGAGCTGCTGCCTGAGCTTTACGCATTTTTACCGCCGACACCATCTGCATGGCTTTAGTAATTTTTTTTACATTCGACACAGACTTAATTTTGGATCTTACTTGTCTTAGATTCATTATTCATTTGGAATTTTATTTTTCAGATATAGTGTCAACAGCCCGCAGCACCAGATCTTTCAACACAGTCTCTTGTTTATCATCCATAAGTTTGTTTTTATTCACCTCGGTAAGCCACGATTTACCTGACGTAGATAATTTTTCTATCAATGATTCTATAAATCTCTCAATTTGGCTATTGGTAAGATTATCAAGATAGCCATTAGTGGCAGACCAAATAAGTGCAATTTGGGTCGCGAGGTCATAGGTATGGTGTTGCTTCTGTTTGAGTATCTGGGTAGTTTTCGCTCCTCTTGTCAGAAATTTCTTTGTTTCCGCATCTAGCTCGGACTCAAATTGAGAAAACGCCGCCATTTCTCGATACTGCGCAAGGTCTAGTTTCAACCTACCTGATACTTTCTTCATACCCTTTGTTTGAGCATTGCCGCCTACACGGGAAACGGAAAGGCCGGCATTTATGGCAGGTCGGATACCCGCATTAAAAAGATCCGTCTCCAAAAATATTTGTCCGTCTGTAATAGAAATTACGTTCGTCGGAATATAGGTCGACAAGTCGCCCGCTAAGGTTTCAATTATCGGAAGAGCTGTTATAGAACCTCCGCCATATTTCTCCGATATGCGACAGGCTCTTTCGAGAAGTCTTGAATGAAGGTAAAAAACGTCTCCCGGATATGCTTCGCGACCAGCAGGCCTTCGAAGTATAAGTGAAACCTGCCGGTATGCCCATGCGTGTTTGCTTAAATCATCGTAAATAATGAGAGCATCCTTGCCCTTTTCCCGGAAAGACTCAGCCAGTGCCGTCGCCGAATAAGGTGCCAAAAATTGCAATGCCGCCGATTCGGAAGCAGATGCGGATACTATAATTGTATAGTCAAGTGAGTTGGTTTTTTTAAGAAGCTCCACTATTTGGGCGATTTTAGAAGTTTTCTGACCGATTGCACAATAGATGCAAATTACATCTTGGCCTTTCTGATTAATTATGGTGTCTATAGCTAAAGTTGTCTTACCGACACCACGATCACCGATTATAAGTTCTCTTTGACCACGTCCAATCGGCACCAGTGCATCGATTGCAAGGATCCCGGTCTGAAGAGGCTGAGTGACAGACTGACGATACACCACACCCATTGCCGGCTTTTCAAGATCGTATCTTTTTCCTCCTTTGATTACTCCTCGACCATCTATTGTTTCGCCCAATGGATTGACAACTCTTCCCAAATATTCATCCGAGGTATTTATAGACAATGTGTTACCGGTTGCCCGTGCTAATTCTCCGGATTTTATATGTGTGTATTCTCCAAGCACGATAGCATTTACTGATTCATCTGTTAAATCGATAACAAAAGCCTCCACTCCCGAATCAAGCATTAATATCTCGCCGAATCCTACCTCATCCAATCCGCTTAAAGAAATTACTCCATCGCGGACTTCGACGACTTCACCGACTTCTTCGGTTTTAACATGAATTTTATCTTTCTGTTTAATGTTATGCTCAATTTCTTTTATATATTGATGGATTATGCTCATATAAATAATTTTTGTAATTGTTGTAATTCATGTGACAATGATAAATCGATTGTTTTTGATCCGAAATTGAGAATTATGCCTGCGATTATCGAAGGATCCACTAAATTTTTTACATGAGCTTGCTCCAAAATCGGCAGTTTTTTATGTATAAGGTCTAGCTCTTCTTGGTCTAATTTGTAAGCAGAAACGACCGTAACTTCATTTTTTTTATCTAGAAGCTTCTGTTCCAAATATGCCGCAAGATCTTGTTTTATCTGTGGATCTAGATTCATGATGCGTGTTGTGTTTCCAAATTGTTAAGGATGTGTTTGGTAAGGTCTTTTTTTATTTCTGGCGAGAGGTATTCATTTAACCCTTTGGAAATAAGAATCATACTCATGTCTCCTATGTTCTTCTTAATTTCCCCCAGCATCTGCTTCTTTTCCGATTCTATCTGTTCTTTACCTTTATTTAATATGTCTTCCGCTTCTTTATGCGCTTTCATAAGTATATCTTCTCTAAGATGCTCTGCTTCTTTTCTGGCTTTTTTCATCTCTTCATCGATAGTTTTTTTCATCTCTTTCTTCATTTCAGATTCCGCCTTCAATCTCTCTTCTTCACCTTTACGTAATTTTTCCATAAGGACGGATTTTTCTTCTTCAAGTGCTTTTTCTTTCTTTAAAAATTTGGAGAAAGGTTTTGCTATAAATCTATTGAAAATATAATAAAAAATCACGAAATTAATCGCTTGAGCGAGTAATAATTTACCGTCTATTCCAAGTGCTTCCATATAAATAATTAATTTAATAACATAGTCTCGAAAACTTAAGCGAAAAACCGGTAAGTTTTTCGCTATGTGTCTTCGAATTATGTAAATTTAAGAATTAACGCGACAACCAATGCGTAAATAGCGATAGCTTCCGCAAATACGATCGCAAGTACCATCGAATTACGAATAGCCGACTCTGCTTCCGGATTACGTCCGAGAGACTCCATGGCGCGACTTCCGATCATACCAATACCTATAGCCGGTCCCAATGCGCCTAATCCTATTGCTAGTGCTGTTGCTATTGCTTTTGCTGCTTCTGGATCCATTTATTTAGACACCTCCTGTCTACCGATAAATGATAATTAATGATGTTTGGCTGTTGCCATGTTCAAAAATACAGCCGTTAACATTGAAAAAACCAAGGCTTGGACGAATCCGACAAATATCTCGAGCATGAGGAAAGGGAAGGAAGCCAACACAGGCACTAAGAAAGATATGATAGTTATTAGAACTTCGCCGGCAAAAATATTTCCAAAAAGTCTGAATGCGAAAGAAACAACGCGCGATATCTCAGAAATTATTTCCAAAAATCCTAGCACAAAATCCAGGGGACTCTTAAAATTGATGAATTTTTTAATATAATCTGCACGAAGAAACTTAAAGCCATAATATTGGATAGAGATGACGGCTATTATCCCTAAAGCAATTGTGGTATTGAGATCTGCTGTATCTGCTCTCAATAAAGGAATCCGTTCTACTTCCCCACCTTTTTCTCCTACGGCAATAAGCAAACTACCAACACCTGGCAACAAACCGAACCAATTCTGCATGATGATGTAAAAAAACAAAGCGCCAATTAAAGGAAAAAAAACCATAATCTTTTCATGCAAGACAGATTTGAAAAAATCATGAAGCATTTTCAATGCGTATTGCATTAGGTAAAAAAAGGAGTTTTTATTTTTTTTAGATGATTCAAGATTATAAAAATAAGCTAATAAACAAAAGAGGGCAATAACAATAAGAGAAGTAAAGTAGGAGTTGGTTACGTTAAAGCCCGCTATTTCAAATAGCGGTTCTGCCTTAATACTTATGTGTGGGTGCATAAAATCACTTTTTTAGTGTTCGGACTAAATTATATATACCACTGACCGTACCGAAACCCAAGCACACAAGCGTAAACAGGGGTTTCTTGCCGGTCAAATCGTCGACCGCAATTCCGATAAAGAGCCCCAAAAGAATCGGAATAATTATGTAAAATCCCAAACTTCCATATAGTGCCAAACTTTTCCAATCTTCTTCCCCTTTTGATTTTATCTTGTGTACCAGATGTGTCCTATTACCTTCTTTATCAATCGTTGGGATAATTTTGGAAATAATTTTATCATCTGCCATCTGGTTAGTCAAATCGTTATAATTTATATGATTTTCTTGTGATGAATTTATGTTGGTGCTAAAACCTTGAACTGGATTTGGAAAAATTAATCCGTGTACTTTTCTTTTTACCGTATGAATGGTGTGAATCATGTTTAGCTCACCGACTGTTTATCGAGGGTTACCGCTTTTTCAACTAAAATACTGAGCATTCCGTCACGGTCTGATACTTTCCCTTTTAAGAGTATTATAACATTCTGTTTAAGCTTATTCCGTAAATTACTATACACCGAGGGAAACATCACGCCCTCCATCGAACCGGAATCATCAAACAAAGTGAGGAATGCCATATCTTCGTTGTCTTTTTTCGTTTTTATTACTTTTAGCTGGCTGACAACACCAGCTATAATTAGATTTCTTCCGACATCTGTATGCCCAATCGAGCCAATTTTTTTGGAAATTTTTTTATCGATTATTTCTTTGTAGGTAAGAAGTGGATTATGGGTAAGAAAAAAACCTAAAGCTTCTTTTTCTCTCAACGACAACTCTTCAATCGACAGTTCCGGTACGACTTTAAAATTGTCTTTTATATCATGTGTCGATGTCTGAACATGGAAGAGTCCAAATTGTCCGTTCTCCTCCTGTTCACGGTTTGTTGCCGCTTCTCTGGCTGCTGGTTGATAGTTGGTAAGAAGTGTTGCGATATTGCCGAACTCGGAGAAAGATCCCGAATAAATAAGATTCTCTACTGTTTTTTTATTGACCTTTCTAAGGTCTACTCTATTTAAGAAATTTTTGAAACCGGTAAAAGGTCCGGTTTTACGCCCTTCCATGATGGAGTCAATCGCCGCCGACCCGACGTGTTTGATAGCCGACATTCCAAACCTAATTCTATCTTTTTCGATAGAAAAAGAATATTCGGATTTATTTATATCCGGTGGTAGTACTGTAATGCTCATTCGACGACATTCATCGATTGCCTGAGCCATTTTTTGTTCGCGTATAGGGCCCGCAGCCCCCTGAAGTTCTGCAGTAAGAAGTGCCGTCATAAACTCTATTGGGTAATTTGCTTTCATATATGCAGTCCAATAAGAAATCATAGCGTAAGAGGCTGCATGAGATTTGTTGAATCCATAGGCTGCGAATTTTTCGATAAATGCATAGATATCTTTCGCTACTTTAGCGCTATATTTTTTCTTTACACAACCTTCGACAAATTTTTTCTTTTCCTTCTCCATGATTTCTTTCTTCTTCTTTCCCATTGCTCTTCTCAATATATCCGCCTCTCCCAAGGAATAACCGGCAAGCCGGTTGGCTATTTCCAAAACCTGCTCCTGGTAAACCAGAACACCATATGTTTCCTGAAAGATGGGTACCAAATCTGGGTGCAGATATACGATTTTTTCCGGGTTCTTTTTTCCTTCGATAAATGCGGGTATAAGATCCATTGGTCCCGGCCTATATAACGCACCGATAGCGGCGAGATCGGAAATTTTAGCCGGTTTGAAATCTCTCGATAGCCGTTGCATACCAGCCGACTCGAGCTGAAACACACCTATAGTATGCCCATTCGATATCAGATCGTATGTGACTTTATCATTATTCGGTATCTCATAAATATTTATCTTTTTACCTCTGGTTTTTTCAACAAAAGCGATCGCTTCTCCCAAGATAGTTAAGTTACGCAGCCCCAGAATATCCATTTTCATAAGGCCCACGGCATTTGGACTAACATTCAAATCGAGTGAATACATATCGTACTGAGTGACAATTCTTCCTTCTTTGGCTTCTTTTTGTAGTGGTACATATTCCGTCAGATCTTGATCAGCAATTATGACGGCAGCCGCATGTACCGAAGAGTGCCGTGGTAGTCCGACTATTTTTTTCGCAATTTCTATTACTTTTTTTGTCTCCGGTTCTGTAGTGTATGCAAGCTTTAGCGGCGCATTTTCTTCTATAGCTTCTTCTAAAGTCTGATGGAATCCTTGCTTAGGAGGTGGGATCATCTTTGAAATACGATCTCCTTGTGAGTACGACATGCCAAGAGCCCTCGCTACATCACGCACGGCCATCCGTGACTCCATTGTTCCGAATGTGATGACTTGAGCGACTTTTTC
>CAYMOO010000009.1:0-2844 GCA_964392185.1 uncultured Gammaproteobacteria bacterium | reverse complement strand
ACGCATATACTGGAGGACTTCATCACGCCTTAAATCGGCAAAATCCATATCGATATCTGGTGGTGAGGGCCTTTCTGGATTAAGAAAACGTTCAAAAGGCAGATTGTATTCCAAAGGATCAATTCCTGTTATGTTTAACAAATATGACACTATAGAGCCGGCAGCCGATCCACGCCCCGGACCGACCGATATATTATTATTTTTAGCCCAGTTGACGAAATCGGAAACGAAAAGGAAATAATTATCATATCCTTTATCCGATATGATCTGCAGTTCGTAATCGATACGTTTTTTTACCGTATCTTCAGGATATTTTGCCATCTTGCCTATTTTGGAATAAACAGTCTGTCTTAGGTATTCTTTGGCAGTCATGCCGTCAGGAACAGCAAATTTAGGCAGTATAAGTTTACCATGCGGAACCTCGAGTTCACATTGCGATGCTATCTTCAGAGTATTCTCTATGGCCTCAGGATAATCGGTAAACAACTGTTTCATCTCTTCCGGGGACTTAAAATAAAAATCCGGATTATCGATCATAGTAAGCGGTCTGTCTTTCTCGAAAATAGCTCTGCCCGTTTGTATACAAAGCATAATTTCCTGAGCGTACGCATCTTCTTTTTTTAGATAGTGAACATCATTGGTTGCAACTATAGGAACGCCAAATTTGCGTGATAAAGTCACTAAATCTTTATTCAATGGCTCCAAATTATCCTGATTAGGATGCCTTTGTATTTCCAAATAAAAATCTGGTCCAAATATATCTAAATACTTCTGTAAAACTTTTTCCGCTTCTTTTGTTTGATTTTCAAAAATCAGTGAAGGAATTTCCCCGCTCATACATCCAGACAATGCTATTAACCCTTCGTGATATTTTTCAAGGAGTTCAAAATCTACTCTCGGTTTGTAGTGAAATCCTTCCAAATGAGCAAGACTGATGAGTTTTAGCAAATTTTTATAGCCGGTTAGATTTTTTGCCAATAACACCAGATGATATTGGTCTTTTTCCGACCTTGCTGGCTTGTCGAAGCGTGATCCACCCGCTTTATATGTTTCAACACCGATGATGGCTTTAATACCGATTTCTTTTGCTTTACTGAAAAACTTGAAAGCACCGTAGAGAGCTCCGTGATCGGTGATCGCAACTGCAGGCATGCCCATAGATTTGGCGGTTTTGAGGACATCCTCTATTTTCGCCATCCCATCGAGCAAGGAATATTCTGTGTGTACGTGTAGATGTACAAAACTCATGTTTTTACGGAAATTCCGAGTGTAACGGCACTATACGGAAGAATGGATGGATTTTATATGGATAAGTTTCGTCCGCCTTCTGTATTCTTATGGCGTTTATAGCTACTCCCAAATCTTGTGAATCCGTAACCCCGTCGAAGTTCAAATCGGCGATATCGCTTGATTTATCGCCAAAGTGAGTTGCGATATAAGATAAATCGAAAGCATCCAAAACACCGTCACCTTCACCTTTGAAAGGTATGTCGCCCGCAAACATTATGATATTGGAGAAATCCAGATAATTATCACCTGGGTAGATGGTAATATTTCCATTGTCATTGGCACAGTGATACCAACCAGATTCCTGATCCGAAGGTTTACCGTCGCAGACTTTTCTCTGCAAATACCTCTCGCCTTTTACCCATACTTTATAACCTTCACCTGGCCGTAGGTTATAGGTGTCACGAATAATCCAGGACCCTATCCCATCGTACTTTGCGGTAGTCCATTTATAAATCGGATTATCCTTGTCGTCATTTTTTGCCCATATGAGGAATACTTTAGGTGAGGGCGGTTTGGATTGTGGCTGTGTGTAAATAGCTTGAAATCTTAATCTCATATTTATATTTACCGGAGGTATCGCTATCGTCGGTGTTGCTGTCGGATAAGTCGCAGGCTTAGTTGGTTGCACTCCTGCCACTAATATTTCCAGTTGCGACTGCTCGGAAGCGCCACCACATCTATCTATTGCCGACACTTTCCACAAATACCGCACACCGGACTTGAACGAATTATATACATACGAATTCGTGTACGTCGGGCCGGTGAAAGTTTTTTGATAAGCAGTACCCGTAGTTCCGGTGGGCTGTGGCGTTTCCGTCCAAATTTCTATTACGTAAAATTGGGCACCGTTTACTGGATCCCAATGCAGTTCGAGACCATTTTGCGGCGTTACCACCACGCCACCCGGCCACAAATTTTGTGGAGGAGTTAGGCTGCCGCAAGTTGGCTGATTGAATCCGGAAGGTACCACGGTAATGACCGGAGTCAATATGGGTGTGGCTGTCGGTAATGGTGTCGGTGTTGGAGAAGGTGTAAGGGTACCTGTTGGTGTGGGGGTTGCTGTTCCTGTTGGGACTGGTGTTACCGTAGTGGTCCCGCCCTGAATGGAAAAGCCTGAGTCTTCGACATTACCCCAATTGAAGCGATTGTAATTATAGTAATCATAGTAAACTTCACTGGCATATGTTGATGTGAAATTATTGTCATATTCTAGCGCAATGGAACCAGTTACCAAGTTAGGATTGACCACTTGAACATCTATAGTGAACTTTACACCATGAGGGTAAGTGCCATCGGAATATGCAACATCCGAATAAACAAGTCCTCGTTTGGAGCTGGTGAGAACCCCCGAATAGTTATAGGATGTTACCAGAGGAGTGCCATTGAGATCGGTCGGTGTTGAAAAACTTCGAATAATAATCCCACCGGAATAAAAAAATGATAAAAGGTATGCCTGAATCACATCGTTAGGATTTTGTGGGGACAGCGTAATCGTAATTGACTTTTGTTCACCGTTTGTTATATTTTGAGAACGCGGGGCCATGCTGAGATCTA
>CAYMOO010000008.1:14633-21910 GCA_964392185.1 uncultured Gammaproteobacteria bacterium | reverse complement strand
TTAATAGTTGTACGGAAAAGTCACCCAATGAATGGATTCCCAAATAATCTTCCGGGTGGCTATGAACCTGGAAAGTCGGATAGTAGGCGTTTTCCGCAAGTGTAAAAAGTTGTTCATCCAATCGTTCCAGATCTGTATTGGTTCCGGTAACAATCGGCGCTGCGTATGTTTGGTTTGATTCGGTTCTGTAGATATTTACGCCGACCTCGCGCGTTCTTCTCAGTGGTCGGGCGCCGTCGATTAGAGGTGGGGCAGAGGGCGGGAAAGTCGGGCTTGTCGCTTGTTCGTGTGCCTCGCGGTTGACGCTATGCCAGTATATGTTGTCGATAATACCTGGAAGAGTAGTGAAGGAAAATTCACGCGGAAGATCTTCCCGGGACAAAGTATTTCGCGGGTCGAATAAAGCAAATTCGTCCGAGTTTATCCGGACGTGTTCGATTGTCGGTTTGCGATTGTTTTCGGCTCCCATATATGTAGAAAGAGAAAATTGAAAAAAGTATAGCAGAATAATTTTCAGATGTAGATAAAGATGAAGACTCAGGAAAGAAAGTCTTCAATCACCCACACGGGCTGGGTGATCTCAGAAATTCTTCCTGAGTCGTTTTGCCACTAGTTAGCTAGTGGCTCCTCTCTTGGCGCTATTGGGCGCGGTTGTTTTTGCCTTGGCGGCGACGATTCTGGCGGCTATTGCGATTTTGACCGTTGTCAGCGAAAATCTTAATGGTCAGACCATTGCCCTGCCCAGTGTTAAGGGCCGAGGTCAAACTTGATTGACCACTCTGCTGATTTTTGATCTGATCGGCACGGATGTATAAGGCGCCATTGATCGTGAGCTGCTTCGGCATTTGCTTGTTCATTGGATAAATCTCCTGTTGAATATGTTACGAAATTGAGTTGTTGCTCTCAATCATCCCTATCCCGGTTGGGGTGATTGACAGCTAATCAAGTCTTTACGTTTTATATAGTAAAAAATTGATTAGCGCCAATCACCTTGGCCAGAAAAGGTGGGAGAAAACCAATGACACGTATTCGTAGAGAGGCTTCGCCACATGTTGGCCGTTTCAACAGACAAAATGCCTATCAAACGATTCAATCATGGAGCGACTACTTTCTACGAATTTTTTTGAATCTAAAAGTGCGGGAAAACTTTATTCTACACAGCATTTCTATAAATGCAAGGGTAAATATCACTAACAAGATCAAATTGTTATTTTCTATTATTTATGTTGCTTTTCCAAACCATTAATGGTAATTTTTTAATAAACATGCATGTCCTGAATTTCTCTCCCAATCCATACGTTCTTATTCCTGTTGTCGGCATAGGGATATATTCTTTTTTATTTTATAGAATTTACTTTTTACGCTTTCAGTCGCCGGCCAACCGCTGGTTTCTTATATATTTGGCCACATCCTTGGCTGCCGGGCTTATGGATTTTTTCGGAAGTTTGAGTACGACCGCAGCCGATGCCACATATTGGTATCTGCTTTTTTTTGTCCTCAACACCTATTCTTTTTCCGCCTTGGTTGGTTTTGCTCTTGCCTTTACCGAGCGCAAAAAACTCGCCGAATCGACATTGGTAAGAGTGTTGTTGTATCTGCCCGCGACTATAGTTTCATGCTTTTTATTGTTTACCGATGTTGTTATCGTGCACAACTCCGCACAGACAAAGATGGATCATCTCATGTGGCATCTTACGGAAGGAGCTTTACGTGGTCCGCTTTATTTCGGTTGGATACAGTTGACCGTGCTTGGATCGATAATCCTGTTTATCCTGTACTCCCGTAAAGTTACCGACCGCGGCCGAAGGATGCAGGCAAGATTATATGCCGCTTCATTATTTGTGCAGGTCGTAGTGGATATCGTTATTCTTAACATATTTCCCATACTGCTGGGTATTTTTATAGTTCCCGACGGTATCGTTTCGGTGTTTTTTATGGGGTGTATTCTTGCATACGGCATATTGAGATTCAATTTATTTACAGTTAGTCCATCGGCAATCGCTTCGATGATAGTCGACACTATGAACGACTCGGTCGTCGTGCTGAATAAAGAAGGCAATATCGATTATGTAAATAAAGCGGCTTCTGACATTTTCGGATACCAGCCGCACGACATCATTGGCAAGAGTATAAAAATTTTAATCGGGGAAGAATTGGCAGAATTCGAAAATACGATAATACAACCCGTATATAAGTTTGAGAAAGTCGCGAAAAAAAGGACAAGTTTGACTTCTAGAAACGGTACGAGAATGCCGGTACAGATTTCGGCATCGCCTATATGGGATCAGGGAAAAATCGTTGGCGTTGTGTGTGTGATAAATGATCTTACTCAGCTTTTGCAGCTACGCGATGTTACGACACAAAGAGACACGCTTAGCAAGATCATCGAAGCCTTTAAGGATACCGTGATCGCGTATGACTCCAAATTTAATATAAGCATCTGCAACAGCGCCGGCGAGGCGATAATAGGCAAGCAGCTCGCCGATCTTAAAGGAAAGTCTATATGGGATATGATTACATTGAATGATATTGACGGCAAGGTCAATCTCGACGAGATGTTGAAGTCGCCTGCGAACACGCATGCGGGGATCGAAAAGAAAAATTTGCATTTTGTCAATCAGTTGGGAGCAACGACGCCGGTAAATTTAATCGTTACACCGATTGAGAACGGAGCGGGGCTCGATCTGGCCGGATTTATTGTTCTTCATGATATTTCCAAAGAAAAACAGCTCGAAGATATGAAGCTCGATTTTGTCTCGATAGCGGCACACGAACTGCGTACGCCCATCACTTCGATCAGGGGATATTTATCGCTTCTTCTTGAGTCCGAATGGCAGAAAAAAAATAGCGAGGATCTCGGTATGCTGAAGAGAGTCGATCTTTCCGCCCAAAGACTCTATGCACTCATAGATAATTTACTTAGTGTCTCCAAGATAGAACGTGGCCGTATCACTGTGCATGCGCGCGCTATCGATTGGCTGGGGCTTATAAATCAGGTAGTTGTCGAATTGGCCCACCAGGCGAGTGCTAAAAATATCACTCTAAAAGTAACTGCCCCAGAATCTGCTTTGCCGCAGGTTTCGGCCGACCCGTTACTAATCAATGAGGTGGTGTCGAACCTCATCACAAATGCAATTGTCTACACGCCGACAGGTGGCGCGATCACTGTTTCTTTCCAGGTCGAGAATAAATCTCTTATTACTCATATCAGCGATACGGGAGAAGGGATACCCGCAGATTCTCAAGAGCATTTGTTTACGAAGTTTTATCGCGTAAGCAAGCCACTTGAGCAAGGATCGAAGGGGACCGGTCTGGGTTTGTATATTTCCAAATCTATCATCGATATGCACAAAGGGAAAATCTGGGTCGATTCACAGCCGGGTAAAGGTTCTACCTTCTCATTTTCATTGCCTCTTTATTGAGTTTGTAGCTTTTCTTTCTGCCTGTGCGAGTTGTCGATTGTGAGGATGAGTAAGTTAATAATGATAAAGATGATGAAAATTATCCCGGCACCACCAAAAAGCAATATATTCAACATCAGTTTTTGTATTCTTGGAAGTTCGGGATTTACCGGGATTGAAAATACTACCGTAAGAGTCTGATCGGCCATCGGTACATATTTAACCACTTTTTCGCTATCGGCTTTTTTTATAAAGGGTGCAAGCGGATCGCCATTCGATTCAAAATATAGTTTGGCATTGCTTATATCTTTTAGTTTATAGTTTCCTTCATAGACAGAGATGGGTATTTTACCGGCAATACTTTCCCAGTTTTGAAACAGAATTTTGGGATCAACCAATATCGCTAAAATTCCTGTCGTTTCCTTGTTGTTTATTTTAGTTTGAGAAGGTAGATAGAAAATAAAATATTCACCGTCTATAAAAAGTTGATTCTTAGTGGCCGATATCGAGTTGGTCCTTATCGCCCTCTCGATTATTTTCAGCTGTTCACTATCGCTTACTGCATTATACCCAAGCAAACCTTCATTCGGAGCAAATGGAACTATGTATTTGACAACATATGCGGGAGTCGATTCGTAGGGGTGGATTTTTACAAATGCCCTATTTTCTAACGGAATCGAGGTGTCTTTTTCCATTTCCGATATGAGTTTGGCTGGAGTTTCTGTTTTTTCTATATAGAGAACGGCTTTTAGCGCGGTTGTTTCGCTCTGATGACTTTTGACTATTGCGGAAAAATAATTATTGAACATGGTACGGTTCAGACTATCTGAGGATATGACGGGGTTACCGAAGGTAGCCATTTCTTCGTATTCATGGATAGAGTCTTCCATAAGGGAAACGGCGGAATTGAGCTTCTCTTTTTCAGATATTTGCGCCGCAATTTGAAGTTGGTTTTTGAGAAGCTGCCATATTATGATGTTGAAGATAAGAAGTAAGATGAGCAGAATGGACGTGAGGTAATACTGGAAAAGATACGGATGCCGACTTTTTGTATTTTGGTTCAACATAATTACGACCGCATTTGTTGGTGTTTTTTCCGGTCAACCAAGCTGATTATGCTTGCCGACAATATAAATCCGCTTGCGCAAAAGACCATATCAGACATATCTCCATTCCAGTAAGTACCGTTTATCGTACGATAACTGAAAAGTAAGTCGGCGACCACTTGTAGCAGTAGTCCGGCCAATAAGAACATGAGTGGTTTGCTTATCTTGTCGCCACCGGTTACGTTGACGGCGATCAGAGCAAAGGAGAATATAAAAGCATCGCTTAAAGGATAGATGAAATTCAAGAATGTCGTCAGTATGGGAGTATCACTGGTGATTGTCGGCTGGGCAATTACGATAACTATTGTAATGTAAGTGAAAATCATGATTATAGTCGACTCGATTATGTTTTTTGGCGAGATAGGAGCTTTTATGCCATGAAGCAAATTCAATACACCCATGGAAGCAAATAATGTAAAGGCCAGATAGAATATGTCTGCAATTGAAGGGTAGGGAGAATCTATATGTAGAAATATATTGTAATAACCCCAAATGAATGCTGCCGTTGCCCACATTATCAGGCCGTAACTCAAACACACAATTGCGTTATACAGCGGGGCATTTATGGGTAGTCTTTTTCGGTAATACAGCCCGGCGACACCTCCCATTAAATAAATTACGCCAGTTAGTATATTGAAACCATAGTTGAACGGACTAGTGCGCAAAGGTGATTTTATAAGATACACTCCGAGCATAAAAGTACAGAGAAAAAGCGTCACCAAGGAGTGTTTAAGGATTTGTCGTAGATGAAGCTGCTGATACATAATTTTATCGTAGCAATACTTTAGGAAGAAAGCAATAAAAAAACTCCAGCAGGTGTAGTGGAGCTGGCGAGGATCTCCAAACATGAGAAATCATACTGAGACGCCGGAGCCGTCTCCGAGGAATGATCTTTCATACGCTGAGATTCCCGTTTGAGATTCTCCACTGCACCTGACGGAGTTTTTCCAAAGTAATTTATACATCATAAATATATACATTGCAAGGGGTATATGCGGTGATTATTATCACGGTAGAGCTGATGTATAATTTCAGCATGAAATATAAACCCAAAGATATATTTACACCGCAAGGTATATTGAGTGAAGTACAGAAAAATCCCAAGCTCGATTTTTTGATGAACATTTTTCAGATACCGAGGGCATTTGGTGTTAGTGGATTCGGCGAAATCTGGAGTGTGGGAAAACATTCGGTGGCGACGGCAATCCTCGCGTTATTCTGGGCAAGATTTATGAAGTATAAGCCGGAAAAAACTTACAAACTCGTGACTTTGGCACTGGTACACGACATGCATGAAGCAGTAACCGGGGATATTTTACCCATGTTCAAATCGGGCTCGGTTAAGCGCGAGCTTGGTGATATACAAAAAAATATAGTTGAGTCTTTGGGGATACCTTTTGAGCATGAGTTGGAAGTGGATTTGAAGCTAGTAGACCTGATCGCTTTCCTTTACGAGATCAAGCAGGTTTCCCCGAGTATTCTACATGAGAAAAAAATGAAGTTGGCCCGGCAGATGGCCGACAAACAATTGGATGTATTATTGTCATATTGCTCTGAGCATAGTATTGGGAGATCGGAAATACTGCGCTTTCTTAAAGAGATGGAGATTTAAGAAAAATCGCATCGGATGCGGTAAAGAGGCTAAGACAAATCTCCAAACATGAGAGATCACACCTAAGAACGAAAGTTCTCGAAAAAACGCATGGCCTTTCATACACTGAGATTCTCTTAGTCTTCACCGCATCCGATGCGATTTTAATGTGCTACTTTATTCATAATCAATATAATCCATTTTCGCGCGGGATTACGTGACGTCGGTCACTATAAAGTAAATAAAAAATATCCTATAATATTGAATTTTCTCCGGATTTTCTATATAATTAGTTACTAAATTTTTATGAATTTAAGCTTTTCATAGAAATTTTACGCACCTTAACAACTTCTAGGTTTTTTTTGCCTCTAGCGGCTTGACGAACTTCGTCGGCTACGTGAGGCAAAAAAGGAGGTCATTTGTGAGTGATCGGCGTGAAGAGGGTCTCAGTGACGCAATCATAAAAGCTATAGCCAATTTGATTGCTTCACTTTTGATTCTCACAATTGCTAGTTGCTGGGAGTTTGTACTGAACCCCAGCAATCATTACTCGGTATATGTCGAGGGCACTCAGACATATACCGTTTCAGGTGTCGAGTGCCACGGCGACAGGGTTTCTTGGCATTTTCAGATGAAAGATACTTGGTATGGCTATAAAAAAGCTTATGCCAAGCTAATCATCTGGGTCCAAGATAAGCCCGAGTCACAATCTCGCTTGGTTCAGGAGATTGACATTCATGAAGGAGGCGAACTGTATTTAGAAGGTTGTCCCGGAGAAAGTGCGGACACGGCTTATCTCTGGAGCATTAGCTCCAGCAAGCTATGGATGCACCTTCGCGTCCGAGAATTCGAATTTGGAGTCGATCAACGTTTTTCACTGCCCCAAGGAGGCGACAAATGACACGCATTCAATCTCTTTTTGTTTTGTTTTTGTTGTTGGTGTTGCTCGTCGTTATGTTCTTTGGTTTGCTGAGCAAATCTGGAATGCTGTATTCGTTAAGCGCGTTGGCGGTCTTGGTTATGTACATCGGACCATTTTGGTTCGGAGAACAATCCTATGACGTCGTGGCAAAATTCATCGACCGGATCATTTTGCCCGATGTCAAGATCGGTTGGCGATGGCACGCTGCATATTCGTTTGTTTTGGCACTGGTTGCCGCCGCTATTTGGACGATGTTT
>CAYMOO010000008.1:0-14623 GCA_964392185.1 uncultured Gammaproteobacteria bacterium | reverse complement strand
ACTGGCTGCTTTTTATCCGCCAAATCAACGAAAACCCCAGCCTTCTAGGCTACCCCACATTTGCGTGGGGCTTCGGCATGATTGCTTTTACACTTTGCCTGGTTGGCTATGGGTTTGAGGCAGCTATGAAGTGGTGGTTAGCGAGAAGGAAAACAGCAGATGGACAAAAATAAAGATGAAGAAGGTTTTCTTGCTTGGTTAAATTTGTTCGTCAACCTTCTTCGAGTGCTCATATACCTCGCAATAGCCGTTTTTTGGTTCGTGGAGATTGTGATTAATCCCAACAATAATCACGATTTCTATATGCAAGTAGGGCGCATTTACTCCGTGAGCGGAGTGAAATGTCGGAACGAAGAAGTGCCGTGGGCTTTAAGCGTCGACGCCATCGAGAAAAAGAAGGTGACGATAACTCGATGGATTGATAAACATGGTGAAGCGTCTGACAGCGAGCGAGTTGAGTATGTGGAACACAGCGATTTTGCATTTCCATGTGAAGACGGAGAGGTGAATATTGGCTTAATCTGGTCGTTTGACAAAGGGACTGGAGTTAGAGCCAGGATTCATCCACAAATAGAAACATGGGAAGGGGTTCGAAACAAGTAATACCTAGAAGTTGTTTTTTAATCGTAACGGTGGGTGTAAGCTCACCGTTACGATATTATTTTTCTCCATGGCAGGATAAGTTGACAATACTTCTATAAAAATAAATATTTAGGCAGCAATTGGGGCATCGAGCAGCTAATGAACGATTGGAATAAATCACATACAACGATAAACGGATACAATGCGCTGCAGATAGTAAATATTTCCTCAGCAGGAGTGCAGTTGTGAATGCGATATACTAAAAACATGCATCGCTTTCTGGTTTTATTTGCGTTTTTATGTTTATTTTTCTTTATTAAACCTGCTTTAGCGGCGAATGTTAATTATGTCCCTTTTACTGAGGACTTTTCCAATCCGGAAAGAGGGTTCATGGGGCAAACCGATGTCTGGCCCGATCAAACGGGCTCATTTTCCGGTATAGATAAAGCTAATGTTAATGATTCTCTTATCTGGATTTATTTCCGGCTTGATAATTACCGATCCAAACCTCTCGATACTGCCGGCTTGAACCGGATTAGAGCGGCATTCGACGAAGCACGCAGCAAAAAAATGAAAGTGGTCGCAAGATTTATCTATAACTTCGGACCCGGCTGGACCGATGTCAAGTCGCAGATGACGCCGGATGCTCCGATAGATTTAGTTCTCCAACACATCAGTCAACTTGCTCCGGTATTCCAGGAAGAGGCTGATACCATCGCTGCTATTCAGGCGGGATTCGCCGGTCACTATGGAGAATGGCACAGCTCCTACTACGACCTTAATTCACCGCAAAACGGTAAGAGGATAATAGAAGCGCTTCTTGCGGCGTTACCACCGGGCCTAATGTTGCAGATGCGTTATCCGACCGATAAAAAAACCATGTATGGTAGTCCGATTGCCGACTCGGAAGCATTCGGTAGGATTCCCAAATCGAGAATCGGGCATCATAATGATTGTTTTTTGGCCAACGAAGACGACGAAGGCACCTACCGGACATATCCACTGCAGACTCCCACTACTTCGGAAATTCAAGCGTGGAAGGATTATGTGGCTCAGGACGGTCTATATACTCCGGTTGGTGGTGAGAGCTGTACGCTGAATCCTCCCCGATCTAGTTGTCAATCCGCGCTTACTGAGATGTCGCAACTGCGGTGGTCTTTTATGAACAATGAATACCATCCGGATGTGTTGAATGATTGGATAAGCGGCGGCTGTATGACCGATGTCCGGAAAAAACTTGGTTACCGGTTTTTATTGATAAGCGGGGATATCCCCACAACTGCAGCGTCTGGAGGCATAATGCCAATCTCGATTGTTATAAAAAACGACGGGTTCGCTTCCCCCTACAATCGTCGGCCGGCGTATATTGTTTTTGATAACGTTTCTGGTCGTTACGAAATACCGCTTTTGGGTCTTGATCTTAGATTGTTGCGTGGAAGCGTTGAAGCTCTCCTTACCATAAATCTAGCTCTCCCTTCTTCTATTCCATCCGGTTCTTACAGAATGTCGCTGTGGCTTCCCGACCCTTCGGACAGGCTGAAAAGTGATCCTGCATTTTCTATACGGTTGGCGAACGCGTCGATGTGGGAACAGTCAACTGGAATGAATGTGCTTGCTCCGTCCATAATCATAAGTAGCACTTCTTGCATCAAGAAAAATACCGGTGATTCCGATTGCGATGGGGTAGTTAATATTTCCGATTTTGAAATTTGGAGAAAAGAGTATTTCCAAACGATTTCCAGTAAAACTGCCGACTTCGACACTAGTGGCAAGATTGATTTAGCCGATTTCGAAATATGGCGAAAGGGATATTTTGGTTTAACGTAATATTGGCACTATCAACAAATTTTATCTAGAATGATCTTATGCGTATACTGAAGGCACTTGTAATTTTAATAGTAATATTATTGGCTACTAATTTCTATGAACCGGTGCGTGTCTATGGACAGGTGGTGTCCGGCTGGCCTATGGTAGCAGCTAATCCCGAAAGAACCAGCTGGACAGCCGACGAAGTCAGAGGATATTTAAGTATCGACTGGTACCATCCCATGGAAGCTTATGTCCCTTATAAGATTCAGCCGATTGCAGCCAACGGAAAAATTTATGTTTCATCTTCTGCCGGACTTTATGCTTTCAACGCGACAACCGGAGTGCTCGATTGGTCGTATCCGACATCTATGCCGCTTGGTAATTCGCCGACGATTGCAAATGTCAATGGAGTTGTGACGGCTTTTGTCGGTGGATATGACAGAAAAATATACGCCTTAAACGCGAGTACGGGGCAGCTTTTATGGGCAACCAAAGACACAGATGCCGACGCGGGTTTCGAAACCAATCCGCTTGTTATTTCCGATTCATTCACCGCCAATAAGCCGTTATTAATAGTCGGCAACCGCGATGGTCGAGCGTATGCGTTCGACGCGACAAATGGCACGAAAAAATGGAGTTACCAGACAGGCGGGCCAGTTCTGTTTTCTCCAGCTTATAAAAGCGGAGTCGTATATTTGGCTTCCAACGATATGCGCGGTTACGCTCTAAATATTGCCGATGGAAGCCTCGTCTGGCGGACAAACGTGATGAACGGTCAGGGATTTTATTCTTTCTGGCCCGTGATTTATTATGACAAAACGACTAATAAAGATTATGTTGTATTCAGCTCCGGAGAAAACTACCGTTCTTCCGAATTCAATCTCACGCTAAGCGATACAGGAACCACCGGAGAAACTGTTTTATTATTTTCCTCAACCAGTCTTCCCGACGCCGGAAATATAAGCGGACCCTGGGTAAGCGGATCAACCGTCCTCGATGCCAAAAGGATTACCGATTATCTTGAAACATATCCGTACCGTCACTATACAACGATCATCGACAGGCAAACCGGTGCTGAATATAGTTTCGATTCCGACGGTGACGGTCGTAAAGAATATGCGCCTTTTATAGGCGGTAATATCACTCATTCAGGCAACAAATATCCTCCGGTCATCAATGCGGTCGACGGTGTGCTTTACCAGGCAACTCCATATATCGCGGCCGGATGGGTCTCGCGTGGCGGGCCGGTGGGTTGGAAATTTGGTACTCCTTATATTAGTGAAGTACACCATAGTGGCGGTCATGCCAGCGATGAGCCAATGGCATATTCATCTGGAGGCAAAATGATTTATTGGAGTTTGTGTTGTGACCGGGAAGCAGGGATGTACGATGTGACGGTTCCTTTCAGCCAATCCGGGCGGGACTGGATGATATTCAGTTACAACATGGCCAATAATTCCTTGGCTCCCGGTTACCAGCCGATGTACGACGATGGACTTCCCGGATTCAATAATATAGACGGTTGGCAAATATATAGTGGCAAAAACAAAAGTCATAATGGTGTCTACGGCAAACACGGCACTACCCAGTCGCCGCCGATTCCCTATATGGGAAGATTGTATATGCTGAAGGGGAATTCCCTAATATCGTGGAGCCCCTCCGGATCTGCGCCCAAAACTCCGCAGCCTTTGGTTGCGATTGCGGCTGGTAGTCAGGCCTCGACCACAATCGATCCATCGGTTGTGAAGACAAAATTGGAAGCGGAAGTGCAAAAAATGCTGACGGCCGGGCATTTGAGGCCAGGTTACCATTCGATGGGGTTTGCTGATATTTACGGTTCGGGAAAATTTGGAAACGCGGACGATTATGGAGATATTTTTGAATACTTTTCCAATCCGGCCGAGACTGTTGTGGCAATGCTTCAAGCGTATCCGTATATTTCCTCAACTCTTCAAGCGCAGGTGAAAACCTATCTGCAAACGTATTATGGCCCCGGAGCGACTTACAGTATTACCGACACCGCCCATGTCGGATGGAAAAACGGCTCGGATAGGGAATCTTCCATGAAACCTCTCGATGTACTTAATACTACCGTGAATCCGCCGACAAGTGCATTTTTTGGTGCCTCATATAGACCGCCAATGGATAAAAATTCAATGCCCATATGTCCTTCTTGTGGATACTGGGATTTCCCACCATATAACTTTTATGCCGCCTGGAAATATGCGGTAGCGTTCGGCGGGGCGAAAAGCATATTTGACAGCATGAGTGCCAAATTTTTGCCGCCGCCCTCAAACTATACAACTACATTTGCCGAAAAGCCCTACTGGTTGAATGCATATATTGCCGGTTATCAGGGGTATTTGGAGTTACAGAAGCTAGCCGGGTATCAGGAAGATGCGGCTAAACGAACTCAATACAACCAGCTTCTTGCCATGAGAGCACAAAATTTTCAGAAAGATAATCCTTTATATAGCCTGACCGATCACATTCCGTTTTACTTCCGGTCCCTAAGTGTTGCCCGGAATTTTATCTACATGACCCCGGAATTAGCCGAATATTTGAGTCAGAATGCTAAAGCCAAGGTGCAGGAGGCGGTAAACGAATATCAATATGTCGAGCCGTATTGGTTTGTGAGTAAGTTCGACGATACTGTAGGCGAGGGCACATTCCAGTCGGCATTCGAGCCCTCTTCGCTTTTTCAGGCTAAAGCGTACATACTCAAAGAACCTTATCCAAGCCTGACTAAATATATAGATGTACCGGCCTTTGGTGTCGGAGATCTCTATTACATTCAAAACCTAGTCGCCGCGCTCGCATCCGCACAAAATCAGGGCATTACCCCCGGCCCGATAACAATAACACAAACACCCGCATGCAACTTGAAAGCAAGAGGCGACGCCGATTGTGATGGAATCGTATTATTATCCGACTTTGAAATATGGAGAAAAGAATATTTTCAGTTGGTAACGACCAAGAGTGCCGATTTTGACGCCAGCGGTAAGGTGGACTTATCAGACTTTGAACAGTGGCGCAAAGGCTATTTTGGTATCTAAAAGTCTTATGTCTGAGGCAGGCTAAAAGTAAAGGTAGTTCCTTTTCCGGGTTCGCTCGTCAGATGTATCTCTCCTTTATGCATTTCAATGATTGTTTTAGAAATATAGAGGCCAAGTCCGGTGCCTTTCGAGCCGCGGTCCAGCGGGCCGGAAACCCGGAAAAATTTGGTAAACAGCTTAGGTTGGGCTTCTTTGGGTATGCCTTGGCCGTTGTCGGTTACCGATATCTCTACTGAGTTGTTAACTTCTTTTGCCGATACTTTTATGATCCCGCCTCTTTGGGTGTAGTTAATGGCATTTGAGAGTAGATTGGTAATGACCTGTGATATTCGGAATCCGTCCGCTAATACGAACGGTAAGGATATTGGTGGTCGTTCAAATATTATTTGTTGCTCTTTGGCCGTGGCCTGTTCGTTTATAGCATCAATCACATTCTGAATGATTGGTAGAATATCGATTTTTTCGGTTTCGACCTTGAATATGTTTTTTTCGATCCGCGAAACATTGAGCATGTTATCGATGAGTGAGCCAAGGTTGGCGCAGCTTATAGACAATCTTTTTAGGTATAAATTACCCGTATCGTCGAGATACTTTGCGAAATCGTCTTTCAGTATTTCCGTGTAGCCTTTGATTGATGTCAAAGGGGTGCGTAATTCATGAGCCGCCATCGAGACGAAGTCGAGCTTCATGTCTTCCACTTCCTGCTCTTTTGTCATGTCATAAAGCGTCATGATACATCCCAGGTTTACATCCTTCGCTTCCGTTATTTGTGAGACTTTTATGCCCACTTTTTTTTCTTGGTTATTGTTACCGATGAGTCTGAGGTTTTCTTTGTGAAGCAACACACCTTCGAAACCACCCTCTTTCATAATGCAGAGATCTTTTTCGTCCAATCGGGTTTCGTTTTCAAAGAAGGTGATCATTTCCGGTACTTTTTTACCATAAAGTTGCTCGGGTGAATATCCGGTTATGTTTTGGACACTTTTGTTTGCGAGTATAATTTTTCTATTGAGATCTATGGCGATTATCCCGTCATTTATACTGGCTATCACAACCTTTAATTTATTTCTTTCGGCTTCAGCAACGATTTTTTCTCTATGTAAATCGTTGGTGCGTTCATCGACTAAAGCCTCTAATTTGGAATTGAATTCAACCGCCTCATCGTTCCAGCGTAAAACTATACGAATGATTAAAATCATCGTCACGAACCATACCAGAAAAATCGGAAGCACTATGCGCTCGCCAATTACCGGCGATACGAATAAAAAGATAGTCGATACGATGCCCAGACTATACATGGTAAGGAGCCAACCCGTAACCATAGCGAGTACCAATTTGCCCCAAACGTTTTTTTTGACATCGATATAAAAACGGTATGAATGATGATAGAGAAAGAGAGTTCCGGCTATTAGCATGGGCCAGCCGACGAGCAAGATGGTGTATCTGATTATATCGGTCATGATTACTCTGGATTTACGTGCCACTCAATGGGATATTTGGTGGTAGGTATCCCTTTACTTTCCATTTCGGCAAGGATATCTTTTTTCATTTGTTCCACACCATCATTTGCGGTGGGGTATAGTTGTCCGACAAAAATTCTTTTATTGATGTCGAACATAAGATAGTGTTTATCTGTCTGAAAAGGCAGATACTTGCGCCAAGGATATTCTTCTCTTACAGTTTTTTGCCAGTTGGCGTACTCGTCGTCGGTTTGTTTTTGCTGCTCGATAGCTGCCGCAACCTCGGGCGAATTGGTCGGCGTGGGTGCATCGTATTGTTGCTGACCCGAAGTGGGCGCATTATTCTCATAAGTGATCGTTGACTGGGATTGGGAAGCTGACTGCTGCTTTGACAAGCCTAGATATATAACATAGACCACAATCAATAATAAGATGCTCGCGATGATAACAACGTTTCTCTTATTGCTTAAAAAATTTTTCAAAGGATTTGTTGATGTGATATCGTCCATATTTTAGTAAAAAATACTAATGTCCGCCGAATCCGGCAACGCCGCTTATGTTTGTTTGATGTAGCGGTGTGTTGGTGATGTTCCAATTCATAATTTCAAATCTGTCGAGCCAGTACTGAGTTCCGGCCTGCAGTATTGAAATGATGCCATTACCGTGAGCGTCTACGTTTACGGAATTGACGATGCCGACATGTACTCCGCCCGAAGGCATATTTATGAACATCGTTTTACCGATAAGATTCTGTGAAAGTATGGATTGATGCGATCCGGAAACGGCACCATAGTCGATATAGGTAAAAGGAGCTGTCGATTTCCACCAACCGAGTAAGCTGGTTCCGACAATATGTGTCGGGTTGGTTTTTGAAAGTTGTGGATATCCGGCGAGATTGTAAGAATCGATAACAAAAAATGTGGAGATGTAACCGCTTGAATAAGTACCGGTGTTGCCGCATGAGCTTGAGACAGCGGTAAGCAGCTTATCTCTTTTTACTTTGAAGTCCTGTGGGAGTTTGGCCGCGATTTTGATTGCCCACTCGATGACTGTTCCGCATGTTCCGCTTACTCCGCCGGTACCTTTGGGCACTAGGAAAGCGGTATTGTCGTCGCAGGGTTCCGGATCTTCATCGTCTATACAAAAGTATGGTGAATTCGGGTCTTGTGCGCCTCCCGTAATTATTGGCAAAGGAGTTCCATTCGGCGGGATAGTACTCGTTGGGCGGGTGGTTGCTGTCGGGATAGGTATGGTTGGTACCGGTGAGGGCGTGCTCAGGTTGAATGATCCTTGCTGTTGCGATGGGTCATTGACCTGTGCCGATGTTTTTTGATTCAGCAAAAAAGTAAATAAGATAACCAACGTTAATAAAGTTACAGGAAAAATTTTTGAAGTCCGTTCCATATATGTTAATAACTTAATATCATAGTATCACAATCATATAAGTTGTCAAATTTATTATAAAAACTCCCTGCTATAATGAAATTATGTTCGAAAAAAATTTCGAAAATATGATTGGGAAGCTCGGAAATGAGGAGGTAAATTCTTTTTTGAGCAAACTGGATGACGGGTCGATCGTTTTCATCTTTGACACGGAGGGAAGATTTTTATATGCCAATCGTTTATTTATATATATTACCGGATATCAGGCGGATGAGCTCGTCCGCATGAACTTCCAAATGATGAAATCCGAACTGCAGCCGGAAATTTTTTACAGAGATTTATGGGACAAAATCCGGGTTGGTAAAGTTTGGCGAGGCGATGTGGCGCATAAATCCAAAGGGAATATTATCGTTTGGTTGGAGATGATGATATATCCTATTATCGATAAATCCGAGCGGCCTGGCTGTTATATTGCAATTTGTAACAATATTACCGAAAGGAAGACAAAGGAAATAAAACAAATAAAAAATATCGAGCAACTTAGATCGTTGCAACTGGCGGTCGAATACGCATCTAATCATATTATAATGACCGACCGAGAAGGATTGATCACCTACGCCAATGCGGCAGCTCAGAGGATAACAGGCTACTCATTAGATGAAATGCGTGGACATACTCCCAGATTATGGGGAAGACAGATGAGTGCCGATTTCTACAAACAACTATGGAGACAGATCAAATACGAAAAACAACATTTTGTCGGCGAGATTACAAACAGACGCAAAAACGGCGATCTCTACACCGCAATCGCGCGCATATCTCCAATTATGGATAATGGCGAATTGGTTGGTTTTATCGGCTCAGAAGAAGATATCTCCAAAAGGTTGGAGCTGGAACTACAGTTGACCAATAAAATCCGCGAACTCGAAAGGATTAATAATCTTATGATAGGTCGGGAACTGAAAATGAGAGAGTTGAAACAAGAGATTAAAAATCTCCAGGATGGCAATGAACAAAAAATTTAGCCTAAGAACGAAGTTTTTTATAATAAGTTCGGGATTGCTTTTTTTTGGACTGATATTTTTTCTATTGCTTATCTTGCCTTATATCGGAGAGCAGATAAAGAACCTGGAGCTTGAAGAAATATATAAGCGATACGATCTTAATGTTGATATTTTTGAGGAAAGGATATCACAGCTGAAGTACTCCATACGGAATCTGGCACTCAGTCCCCAAATGGAAGTTTTCTTAAATAGCGATAGAGATACATCGACGAGTTATTCAATAAAAAATACTTTCTATACTTTTCTAATCAACCATCCCGAGCTTTCCACAATACAGTATATAGGTGTAAGCGGAGCCGACGATCTAGGTGTAAAAAAAATATCGAACAGTATTATGGAGATTCCCACGAAACAACTCAGTTGCGGTAGTGACTTCAATATTTATAATTTTAACTCAACTCTTAAATACACAGAGTATATCTCTAAGGTCGAACTGGGCGCCAACGGACGGTACGGTGTGAAAATAGTTTTTCCGATTGCAAAAAACTCTTCCGAATTAGGAGGAGTGATTTGTGCCGATGTTGAACTGGAAAATTTATTGGCAGATGTCGATAAGGGTCTGGCGACATCATTTCTCGTATCCGATTCCCAAGGAGAATATATTAAACACGATCTGCAACCCAACAAAACTTCAACAGATACCGGTGCGGGAAACCGTTCGGGTGTCGTAAACGATTATCCAAGCATCGCCAATAATTTACTTACTTTGGAAAAAGGTGTTTTGCAGGTTTCCGGTCGCAATATATGGCTTAGGAAACTGAGGCTTGATACGCATGACAGATCGAAAGATTTGATTTTTATACATCCTGTCTATACCGACAAAATATTAAGCGAGATAGCCAATATTCAGAATTACATAATGCTGATTTATACAATAATCACCGCGTCAATGATTGGCGCGCTTTTTCTGCTTATAAATAGAGCGATGGCGCCGATTATTCTATTGACGGAGGAGCTGAAACCGATCGCGAAAGGTGATTTTTCGAAAAAGATCGAAGTTGGCTCCACGGATGAGATCGGAATTTTGGCGCATGTGGTCGACACGATGAGATTAAGGCTTTCCGATATCTATAAGGATCTGGACCTGAGGGTACGTGAGAAAACTATGGAACTGCAGGAAAAATTGATTGAGCTCGAGTCCCGAAGAAAAGAAGCGGAAGATTCTAAGTTGGCAATGATGAATATTGCCGAAGATCTGGAAGATGAAAAAGATATAACCATGGAGGAGAAAAGAAAAGTAGAGTTATTGGCCAAAGATCTGGAGAAATTTAAGTTGGCTACTGAAGATGCGTCCGATCACATAACCATATGCGATATTGACGGGAGAATACTGTACGCAAACAAAGCCGTCGAAAAAATAACCGGTTTCCCAAGAGCAGAGATACTGGGTAAGAAGGCTGGGGCCAAAGAGACATGGGGAGGACAGATGAGTGAATCGTTTTATGAAAATATGTGGAAAATTATCAAAACGGAAAAACGTACTTTTTCGGAAGAGATGGTCAACATCAGGAAAGATCGAACCAAATTCGCTAGTATGGTCACCATAACTCCTATATTAAATAATATCGGAGAAGTAGTTTTCTTCGTTGAAAACCAGAGGGATATAACTCAGGAAAAAGAAAAGGAAAAGGAGAAGGCAAAAGACGAGGCGATATTGCAGGGTGTCGGCGAATGTTTGGTTGTCACAGATACAGACGGTAAGATAATTTTGGTGAATCGAGCGTTCGAGAAAATCAGCGGCTGGAGCAAGTCGGAGGCGTTGGGAAAAGATATGGTTGATTTTTTGCCTTTAGCCGATTCACGAGGAAAGGTCACGCCTTATAAAGACAGGCCCTTATATAGGGTGTTAACCATGCAGAAGGAAGCGGAGACATATAAAGACAATTCTTACTATGTGCTAAAAGACAAACGGTCGATCCCGGTATTTGGTGTCGTCACACCGATAATTCTGCACGGTAAGTTGATCGGGGCTGTGGTTGTATTTAGAGACATATCCAAAGAAAAGGAAGTCGATAGACTAAAAGATGAATTCATATCGATAGCTTCACATGAGTTGCGTACTCCACTAACTGCGATCGATGGACTTATGTCGATGATACTCGACCGCGAATTCGGGCCAGTGCCTGATAAATTTATCCAACCTCTAAACGATGTGGCGAGTTCAAGTCAAAGGTTGATTCATTTGGTAAATGATTTATTGAGTGTTTCGCGCATGCAAGCCGGCAACTTAAAATATCAAATTGCCGATTTTCCGATAGACGAAAGATTGGCAAGTTTGGGTAATTTGCTCAAACCTATAGCAGAAGAGAAAAAAATTGTTCTAAAGGTACAGAGCGACAGTGGAAAGGTGGTGCACGCGGACAAAGAACGAGTGGATCAAGTGTTGAATAACCTGGTCGGTAACGCACTGAAGTTTACGAGCAAAGGCAGCGTTGAAGTTTCTGTTACGGTTCAAGGCAAGATGTTCAAGATCCGCATCGCCGACTCAGGTGTGGGTATCGAGGAAAAGGACCAGCAAAAGTTATATCGTAAATTTCAGCAGCTTGACTCGGGCGTCGACCGTTCCCAAGGAACAGGCCTGGGGCTATATATTTCCAGAGAGATGGCGCGTGCGATGGGTGGCGATGTCTATTTGGAGTCGTCGATTAAGGGTAAAGGCAGTATTTTCGTTTTTTCGCTACCCCTCTCCGAAGCGATCGAAAAATAACTGAAATTTATTTGAAATCAGATCCAACCGTTATGATGAGCTGCGCCGACTCGGCCGCCTCAATATCCGGCTGGAGATAACTTTCCTTTGTGTCGGGAATAAATGCGTTCAATGAGTTCACAATCTCCTCCGGTACTCCGGCTGCTCTGTATATACTTGAGTTTTTTTGTGACGTTTTGGCGTTACCGGTATAAACCACTTTGTATCCGGCATCTTCAAGTCTTTTTTTAAGTTGTCCCGCAACTCCGGCTCGGCGGCTGCCGTTCAATATTGCGATAGAATATTCGGCGGTATTTATCTGAGCGGGTGTATCGCTCGGTACTAGAGTAGGGGAAAGTGTAATTTGTACGGGTGCCGCAGTCGGCACAACTCTTGATGGCGGTTGAGGTTGTTGCGAATTGTAAATAAAATACATCCATATACCTACCGCCCATATAAATAGTATTGAATACACAACGGCTTTGACGGGTTGAGCGTTGATATTTTCTTTTTCCAAAGGGTATTCAGCGGGAATGAAATTTTCATTCGGCTTTACACGAGTCAGTTGTTTTTGTTCGTTTTGTTGGGTTTTTGTATCGGCTGGTTTACTTTCAGCAGCGTTATTTTTCGCGCCGAACTCTTCGGATATTTTTTTACTTACATCGGGAAGAATATCGGGGGCCGGTTGTGACACTTGTTTGGGTTTCGATTGTGGTCGGGTAGGTTTCTTTGCTTTTGCTTGTGGCTTTTTTGGCTGCTTGGGCATATATACTAGAATAGCACAAAATAAGCTTTGTAAAGAATGTTTTACTTGAACCTCTATAGGGCTCTCTGTATTATTGATATATGCGACGATATGTGTACTTGGCCATTTTTTTGGCCGCTTTGACGGTTTTTTCTTTGCGAACGACTGTTTTTGGACAAAATTCTTGTTTTCTTCAGTATGCGGGAGATATAAACTGCAACGGCACTATAGATTTGGCCGACTTCGAGATATGGCGTCGTGGATATTTGGGTAACCCAATAACTCCAAGCGGGGGAAGTCAACCATCGGTTACGCCTACGGTTACTCCTATCGGAAATGTGGGTGGCGTCTGGCTGCCAAAAACCGATAGTCCAATTCATTGGCACTGGCAACTATCGGAAAATTTTCAATACCCACGAGATGTAAAGTCTGGAGTAACTGTCTATGATATCGACGGAGAATATGCAAGTGTTCAGACTGTATCACAACTTCATGCGCTCGGCTCCAATGTAAAAGTGATATGCTACATCGATGTAGGAGTATATGAGAATTACCGCTCCGACGCCAATAAATTTCCTCAGTCGGTGATCGGCAACTCCGACGTCGGTTGGAACGGGTCTTATTGGCTCGACATCCGACAGATCAATATTCTCAAACCTATTATGGAAGCGAGAATCCGCGACTGGTGTAAAGCTAAAGGATTCGATGCGGTTGAGCCGGACGAGTCGGAAGTATCCAATAATAATTCCGGCTTTTCGATTTCACCGCAGCAAAATGTAGCTTACAGCAAAATGATCGCCGATCTCGTCCACTCTTATGGAATGTCGGTCGGTTTAAAAGGCAATAATGCGGAGGCGGCCGATTATGAGCCTTTCTCGGACTGGAGTCTTTCCGAGCAGTGCTTTGAGTATGGAGAATGCGATTCTTTGTATAATGCTTTTGCCGCTAAAGGAAAAGCAGTATTTATTATCGAATACAATGTCAACCCCGATTGCACTTGGGCCAATTCCCATCACGTGAACGCCGCCCGCCGCGACCTGGACTTGGTCGGGCCGACAAACGGTAATTATCTTTACCAGCCTTGCGTGCCCGACAATCAATCTTCCTGGTGAGCGCCATTGGAGATTATCGCTTCTTTCCTTTTTTTTGTCCAGCTTTTTATCTGTCTTTCACGTAGTAACGCCTCCCTAAGCGTGGAGTATTTTTCCGTATACACAAGAGTTACCGGTAGACGGGTTTTTACATATCTGGCGCCGCGTGACTTGCTTGTTTGGTGTTCTTTAATCCGGCGTTCAATGTTATTGGTTTGCCCGCAATAAAGGGAATTATCGGAACACCTTACTATATAAACGAAATATGTCATTATTTTCCCATGCTGCCGATATTTACCATCCAGTTTATGCCGAACTTGTCGGTAAGCATGCCAAACGTGTCTCCCCAAAATTGTTTCGCAAGCGGCATTGTTGTTGTTCCGCCCGCGGCCAGTTTGTTGAAGATCTCGGTAAGCATTTTTTCATCCGTACCGGCTAGACTCAGATGAACATTATTGCCTACGTTAAAAGGGGTACCCGGCTGGGTATCGCTTGCCATGAAGCTCATGATGTCGTTGGTCAGGGTCGCATGCATAACTCTATTTTTTTGATCTTCGGGAGTCTGCATCGGAGCATCGCCGAATCTTTGGATATCGAGTTTGCCTCCGAAAATCTTATGATAAAATTCCATCGCTTCGGCGCATTTGCCGTCGAAATTTAAGTACGGTGACAGTTGATATGAGTTTTTCATGGTTATATATTAGCAACTGCATTTATCGATTACAAGATTTAGTGAAAATTATCACA
>CAYMOO010000007.1:10046-22368 GCA_964392185.1 uncultured Gammaproteobacteria bacterium | reverse complement strand
GTTTACGAGGAGGAAGTGACTTTGCCCAATGGTAAGATAATACCCGATTATTCTTTGGTTAAGCTCCCGGATTCGGTTATTATTGTCGCAACTGATAAAAATGGAGATCTTTTAGCTCAAGAAGAATACAAACATGCGGCGGGGAAAATGCTTCTCGTTTTACCCGCAGGACATTTGGAATCGGACGAAGACCCGGTGGCAGCAGCCAGACGAGAACTGAAGGAAGAAACAGGATACGGAGAGGGAGATTTTAGTTTTGTGACGCATTTATACGAATATCCGACTAAATGTCTACATACAATTTCGATTGTGCGAGCGAAAGATGTCGTCGGCGGCAAAGGGATAAGTAGAGAAGAGAGCGAATTGATAATTCCTAAGCTAATTCCGGCCAAGGAAATAAAGCGAACCGTACTCGAGTGCAAATTCGCAACCGCCGGAGCGGTAGCTGCGATCGCACTGAGTGGACTTATTTGATATCATCATACTATGACGCAAGACCTGGAAAAGGCTATCGAAAAAGCTTCGCATCTGAAAATAGTTCGCATATATGAGAGTAAAACCAAACTTATTTTCTATCAATTTTTTATGGGAATGGCGTATGGTTTTGGAGCTTTTTTTGGAGCGACCATACTGATAGCTCTCATAATCTTCCTTCTTTCGCAGTTCCAATGGGTACCATTCGTAGGCGATTTCGTCGTGCAGCTTATGCAATATTTGGAGGCTGCCAGACGGAGCAGATTCAACTGAACTTGCAGTACACAACTCGTAGTGTTATCATCATTCTATGATACACCAACTACCAAAACTAACCTATGAATATAACGCTCTCGAACCACATATCGATGCACAGACGATGGAAATTCATCATACGAAACACCATCAGGCTTATGTTACAAACTTGAATACTGTTCTCGCAAAATATCCCGCTTTAGCGGACCGAGAGCTTGTCGATCTCATAAAAAATCTCAAAACACTTACGATGGACGAAAAGGATCGTACTATGCTGCAAAACAACGGCGGTGGTCATTTGAATCATTCATTTTTTTGGGACATAATGGGGCCAAAAAAGGCCATTGACGAAGAGCTCAAATCTCGCATCGAAAAAAAATTCGGCTCCGTCGAAGAATTCAAAACCCAATTTACCCAAATAGCAACCACACGGTTTGGATCTGGCTGGGCATGGCTGGTCGAGGACGGTAAAAAAGAACTCCAACTTTACTCTACACCCAATCAGGATTCGCCATATATGAGTGGACACCTTCCTTTAATCGGACTTGACGTTTGGGAACATGCCTACTATCTCAAATATCAAAATCGCCGGCCCGACTATATCAAGAGTTGGTGGAATGTTCTTAAGCTTATCTGATAAAATTGTTTCATGCGGGTTATTAAGCGTGACATCGTCGGAATCTTTATTTTTTCTAAAGATAACTTTTTACTACTTGGAAAAAGCCGTAAGGGTGGTGTCTATAAAGACCAATGGATAGTACCCGGTGGTGGAATTGAGCCGGGTGAGACAAAACTGCAAGCCGCCAAACGGGAAGCGATGGAAGAAGTGGGTATCGACATCTCTCAGGGAAGGATTGAAGAAATAAATGAACCGATGTATGGTAAAAGTGAGAAAAACCTTCGTGATACGGGCGAGCATGTTTTGGTCGAGATGACATTTTACGACTTCATAATACGCTTCGACAGACCTTCAAGAGAAATCGTAGTCAGCTGTCAGGATGATATCGTTGAGGCCAGATGGTTCGGCGTAGCGGATTTCAAAAATATTAAGATGTCGGAACCGACCTACGAAATACTACTTAAACTTGGATATTTACAGGATTAGATTGGTAGGCTTTTTTGGCATTTTGTCTTTCTTTTAAGAATTGCAACAATTTCAAAACGGCATAAATAGTTCCGAGACTATAGAATTTTTCCGGCTCGCCTTCGGACATACTTCCATGATATAGCGCTGCAAAAAAAACCGGATAAACGATCATGTGTAATCTTTTCCAATTGCGCTTCAAAAGTTTAACGGAATAATTATTCGACGTGAAGCCTAAAATAACTATCCCGACTCCGGCAACACCACCCCAGAAAAGCGAAGAAAATGGATATAGAAAAATATCTCCGATGTTCACCATCGATCTGAAAAGCATCCCCATAAGATGAAAAAGAAACAGCCAGAGATCGGCAACTCCAAGTTCGCGACGATATGAAAGAAGTTTTTTGAAAAGATAATTGGGAAAAATAATGGTTAGAGGTTTGATAAATACTATAACGGTGAGTAAATTCAGGGCCCAACTACCAAATTGCAAAATTTGTGAGCTGTCCGGATTGACATAAGCAAGACAAAGTAAGAAAATAGGCATGAGATAGTAACTGATGGCTTGTATTACTTTGCGTTCGTTCATCGTTCAATTATATACTGGATTCTGAATTATAGCTGTAATTATCTTGGTAGGAAATTCCTTCGTAGGTATATTGTTCCTTCTTGTTTTTTTTGAGAAATAGAACCAAGGATATTTCTTATTTCTTCCAGTTTTTTCGCGGGCCGACTGATATTTATGATGTGGATTTTGTCTTCGAGCGCCGGGCTGAAAAGAGTGATTGTGCCGTAATCGAAGAGTTTGCCCAAGACGCTTTGGTCCAGGTCGAAAAGTTGAATATGCTCACAGTTATATATCTCTTCTTTCTGGAAAAGGAAGCCTTTATTATGAATGATTTCTTTTGGGCGGATTTCATAGTATTCATGCACCCATTGAATCGCTATATATATTACAATGGTTATCTCAATTACGGCAAGGGCAACAATAACGTATGAGTCCCATTGATATAACATCTCGAGCGTGTTGGATTCCAAACCTAAGTAGGGAAGCGGAATACGTAAAGCCAAGCGTATAAGTACGAAAATTATCCTTATTGCAATCAATCGAAATATCAGTACGACGGTACTTCCGCGAATCTGCAAAGGCTCTAAATGGATTTCCTGACTTGTTTCATACATAAAGTCAAAGAAACTGAAGATAATATCTATTATACCCTTTTTTTTGAAAAATGTATTGGTTTTTGGCTTTGTAATAATAAAATATGTATTTTTAAATTGACCAATTTTATCCTGCGGAAGGTTGTTTCGTTATGTTTTTAGAAATGTATAATGTGGCATGCTTAGACAAATTAATTCATTATTGAAAAAATATTCTACGGAAGTGATTATTGTGGGAGCGTTGATTTACATGCTGTATTTTTTACTACACGCGGCCGGGCGAGGTTGCTATAAAGGCGTTTGTGGTCTTATGTTTGTTTCTACTTATTTTCATGATTTTGTATACCATGTTTCAATTGTCACCAGCGCTTTCCGAACCTTTCCATTTCGAATGCCCATTTTTGCCGGTGCACCACTCCAGGGTTACCATTATCTTTATGATTTATGTCTGGGGATATTATTTTGGGCAGGCATACCGGCTGTTATGGCTTATTGGTATGTCGGTCCTGTTGTTTACTTTTTGATATTTTTTTTCGTTATCGATAAATTCTCCGATCGTTTCTTACCCGGAAAAGTTTTTAAAAATTGGCTTTTCTTTTTATATTTTTTTTCGGGAACATTTAGCTATTTTTCCACATTGATATATCGGAAATCGTTGTTCGGTTATGGTGTTTCATCGCTTTTGCACACCAGTACGATTTTTTTATACCCGACGGTAGCCTTTTCGATGATATTGTTTTTTCTGATCTGGAAAAATGTTCTAAATAGAATAAAGTCCAATAAATCAGCGCTGTTTATAGGTATTTTGCTTTTTCTTCTCTTCGGAACAAAGTTTTATGGCGGTTTAACAATGTTGGTTATCCTTATAACTTTCGAAATATTGAACTCATGGCGAGTGATCCGTAAATTTATTTTTTGGCCGTTGATAATCAGATTTTCAATTTATGCGGTTTGTTCTCTTGCTGCGTTAGTTGTTTTTTATAATTTTCCGTTTTCAATAAGTAAAGAGCCGGTTTTCGCTTGGGCGCCGTTTGCGACAGTCGATCAGATAATCGAAGATGAGCATGCCTATCGCATGAATAATTTGGTTTTAGCTAGAAATACATTATACACAATGGGTAAATTCTCACCAAGACTATTGGCTATCGAAACTTTTAGCATATTACTATTTATTTTTCATCATTTTGGAATTAGGATCATCGGACTTATTTATCTTGCGTTTTTGCTAGTTAGAAAAAAAGCCAGCATGGCAGATTGGGCTTTTGCCGTAGGCGTGATATTTTCATTTTTTATGGGCGTTATGTATGTTCAGCGGGGTTGGCACTGGTGGAATGTGCTCCAGTTTCATTACTATACTGCGATCATTCTAACCGTTTATACGGCTAAATTTTTTTACGGAGTGATGAGTGGCAAACAATTACCTAGATATTTATACGTACTGATTATAGTTGGAGTACTCGCTCTCAGTATTCCAAACGCGATAGAAAAAATGATCGAGTTTGGCGTTACGGAAAGATATGTGCTTGCAGATGAGGAAATACAAGCGCTTGATAAATTACGCGCTTTACCAGAAGGATTGGTTTTTACTGTGCCGGCAACTCCGGAAACCGCATACATATCCGCATTTTCCGGGAAGCAATTGTATTATGCGGATGAAGAAATGTTGATGAATGACGGTCTCAGATACGAATCGCGTAAGCAGGCTCTCGTTCATCCGGAAAGTTTCGATTTGAACTCCATCGGCGCCCAATATATTTACTTGGTTAAAACCGATCCGTACTATGATTTATTTTTGAATAAAGCGAAGGGTACTAGCTATAAGATATATTTCGAAAACAAAAAGATTATTCTAATGTCCCGATAATCTGGTATCATAGGAGAATGAAAGTGTATTTTGTAAGGCACGGAGAAAGTCGCGATAATATAAAGAGAATCCATCAGACGGGGACGACTCCCTTGTCCGATTTGGGCCGCCGCCAGGCGCATACAGTAGCTGGACGTTTTGCCAATATCCCGATAGATGCCGCATTTTCTTCCGATTATCTGCGCGCATCGGATACGGCAAGGGCAATCCGTAACGTTATTACCGTGCGTATAAAACATCTCGATCTGCTAAGAGAGGTTAAAAGGCCGACTGAGCTTGAAGGGCTGCCTCATAACGATCGTGAAGCGATACGCGTACACGATCTGATCCATCAGCATCGTACCGATCCGGATTGGCACTATTCGGATGAGGAAAATTTTTTCGATCTGCGCAATCGGGCAAATAGGGTTATAGATTTTTTGAATAAAAGACAACACAAGAATGTATTAGTGGTCAGTCATGGAATAATGTTGCGTACTATAGTCGGCGCGATGGTTTTTGGCGAATATTTTACTCCCGACATATATGACCGCATGTGTATACAGATGCGAATAAAAAATACGGGTATCACCCTCTGTGAGCGCACACGCCATGGCTGGAAATTGGTGGTTTGGAATGACCACGCTCATTTGGGCTGACGTAGCATGTATTTTTTCCTTACATCACTTGGAAATCTCTCAATCGCATACCTGAGTGTTGTTCTCGGCATTTCCCGGTGATACTTGTCTAGAAATTTTTTTTCGGTTGCCTCGTCTCTTTTGCCAATCTCACGAAGCATCCATCCGACCGCTTTCTGAATAAGATCATGTTTATCGTGAAGTAGTATCTTTGCTATGTTTAGAGCGTCGGTATAAGATTTATTTTTAATGAAGTTGTAAGTGGCTAGCATGGCTATCCGTCTACGCCAGATATTCTCAGATGTTGCCAGTTCGACTAATATATTTTTCGGTTTATCCAATAAGTATGAACCGACTATTTTATCTGCGGAAAGGTCAACCAGATCCCAGTTATTGATATAAAAGGTGTTTTTCAGATAGAAATCGTATATTTGTTTTTTCATTGGATCGGAGGCTATATCGAACTGTTCGACGAGAATGAGTAGCACTATCAATCTCTCTTCATGAATTTTAGATTGCAATAATGTTTCTAGTTCTTCCAGTGTACATATGTTGTATTTTTTGGCTAGAGAACGGCATTGGGGGACAGTGATACCAACGAATACGTCACCTTCGCCATATTGGCCTTTTCCGGTTTTGAAGAACCTTCGAGACACCGCAGCTCTTTCCTTAGAAGCGATTATTTTCACTTCATTCCTAAGAAAGGTTATGGTATTATTCATATAATTATTTATTAAATATTATATCAGTATGAATATCGTTTTTATTGCTCCCGAAAATGAAAAAGGAAAGTCAGAATACAAAAAAATCTTAGATTTGTGTAAAAAAAATGATCAAAAGGCAATAGAATATTATAAGATATCTTCGGAAAAGAATTTACGCGAAAGAACGCCCATAATCGCTGAGGCTATAAAAAAAGCGGAATGTGTAATTTGTGAAGTGTCTACAATTACGGTCGAAACTAGTAGGTTTATCAGTATCGCTCTCCAGTTTCATATCCCAACACTTTTTCTTTACAAACAGGAAAATGATGAGATGCAGGCCTTTGAGATAAGCCGATTTTTAACGATGAAAAAATACGATGCTTCGACCCTGGAAAAAAAATTAAAAGAATTTTTTACACAGATCGAAAAACAAAAGCTCTTATATAGATTTAACCTTATGTTGAGCCACGAACTGGGGCAGTTCGTCCTAGATAAGTCTAAATCCAAAAGAATCAGTAAAGCCGACTATATCCGGCAGCTCATAATCAATGACATGAGTGAATGATTCGGAAAGGTATCATATGACAAGAGCAGAGTTTTCTTCAGTAAATATAGCCCACACAGAAGTGGAGTATTATAAAAATCCCTCTGCACCATACCAGCAAATAGATGGTAGATGGCTTCATAATGAATACTATGGTGAGTATAGACCGATATTCTCTCTTGATTATAATTCGGCTCCTCTCGTAACGGTAGTTGACGATAATTTGTTCGCCTTATACTACACGATGGGAAGAGTATTGGAGGCGGGCTTCCGTACTAAAGGATTTCAACCGAGCCAGGAATACAAATGGAATTTTGTCGGGATTAGAGGATTTGCCGAGCAGATTTCCAGATTTGCAGCCGGAGCTATAATGGATAAATCATTAGGAGCCAATATCGACGGCATAGAGTTGGCGAGAATGGTAACGGAGCATACCCCAACTATAATGTTGACGGGGGAACCAAACACCAGGGAAACGCATAGGGTTACTACTGCATATATAGAGCGTGGGCATAAGCCCGAAGAGCTCATAAAACTACTATATGAAACTACTTTTTATACTCCCTAATTGTGTACGGTGCGATTCGTTTTGATTTCGACCCATTGAATATGGTATAGTAAAGATATTATGGGACATAAAACTTCTAAATTCGGACTCGGATTTATTTTGGGAACTATAATCGGTGGGACAGCCGCCCTTTTACTTACTCCAAATACCGGGAAAGATAACCGTGATTACGCGCTTAAAACTTTGGCCAAGCTCAAACGTAAATTAGACGATTCGGATTTGCCGGACAATGTCAAAGATATCTTCGGTGAGATTTCGGACGAGGGGAATAAACTGCTTGCAAGATCGAAAGAAGAAATCAAGAAGAAGATGGAGGAGGTAAAAGAAAGATATGGCGATCCTCAAGATCCGACGACTTACGTCGAGATTGTCGAAGATGCGTTAAAAATAGTACAAGATAAAGCATCGGCGACATCTGACCAGGTTGCCAGACTGAAGCGGTATTTTACTGAAGTATAAGAATTTCTAATAAACTATGGATTTACAAAATATATTCTATATATTGGCAATAACAATCATGTCTTTGATGCTACTAACGCTTATTGCGGCAGTAGCGGTTATTTTCGTAATAAAGCAAAAAGTTGACGCTTTCAAAAAGCATCCGCTTAGGAAAACTATTTCATTCGCAACCAACAATTCGCAAATCGCCTCGATTGTGGGCATGATAGTATGGTCTTTTATACAATCCAAATTCATGAAAAAGCGGCAAGAAGAATCATGATTTTGTGCCTTGCTTTTCCTATAAATTAGCAGTAGTCTTTAATTTAGATGGGAAAAAAGATTTTGATTGTCGAGGACGAAGAAATAATCCGCAATATGTATAGTGCTCTACTTAGTAATCATGGCTATACGGTTCTTACTGCTTCCGATGGAGTCACGGGCTTAAATGATGCTTTCAGACATAGGCCGGACCTTATACTTCTTGATCTCAAGATGCCGCATATGGATGGCATGACGATGTTAAAAAATTTAAGAACGGACGAATGGGGCGCGGAAGCAAAGGTTATCATATTGACAAACATGGAGTTAAACGACGGACTGCTTTCAAGTGTAGTTGAAAATCAACCTACTTATTATCTAATAAAATCCAATACCAAGCCGCAAGAAGTATTAACTTTCGTCAATGAGGTTGTTGGTCCGGCGTAATTGTTGGCTTCACCGGTATATTTTGGTTTTGTGATGGTGGCTTATTTACGGCTGTCTGCGGGTTAATCTGTTGGATATTGGGCTTCGGTTTATTCTGCTGGGGCGGATTTTTCAAAGGTGGCCGCGGTTGTCGTGGTTTTTGTTGGTTGGGAGGTCTTTGAGGGGGGCTTTGGTTTTGCAGTGGAGGTTTATTTTCGTTTGCTGGTGGTTTGGGAGAATCGACCTTTTCTGTGACTTCTTCCGCTGGCTTCGTTGGTGTCGGCTCCTTCACCTTTCGGCCGTATTTTTCTTTGGAAAGTCGTAGAATTTTATCTCGATTCTCGTTGCGGATAGACGGAAGCGGCAAGGTGCGTGCCGGGAAGGGGAATGTCGTCATATTATCTATAGAAAGTTTTACGACGATTTCAAATTTACCCAGCGCCACAAGATCGTTTTCGGTATACAAACCGCTGAATTCTTTGGTGAGTAGCGACGCGTCACGAGCCCCGACTACGAACGTCATGAGAGTTCCGATGTTACCGAAGATAGCACGCTGTATTTCCTCTTCCAGCTGGTCGATATACTGGTTGGCTAAAGTTAGTGAAAGCTTATATTTACGTGCCTCAGATAGGATTTTGAGAAATGAAGAAGTAGCAAAATTCTGGAACTCGTCGACGTACATGAAAAATGGTACGCGTTCGCTTTCTTTTTTATATGCCCGGCTCATGGCGGTAAGCTGTATCTGCGTAATGATCATTGCTCCAAGAAGGGCAGCGTTATCTTCTCCCAATTTACCTTGTGATAAGTTGAGTAGGAGAATTTTCCTGTTATCCATAATCTCTTCGAGATTGATGGTGGAGGTGGCACGGCCGATGATGGGACGGATGAGAGGCGAAGTAACAAACTGGCCGACTTTATTCTGAATGGGCGAGATCGCCTCAACACGTTGTCTGATAGGCATAACTTCAAACTCTTTCTCCCAAAAAGCTTTAATGACCGGATCGGCGATTTTCTCCACAATTTTGGCACGGTATTTATCGTGGGAGAGAAGTGGTAGAACATCTGCCAGTGTCGCTTCCGGCATTTCTATGAGGGTGAGGATGACGTTTCTAAGAATATATTCCAATCGCGGTCCCCAGCTACTTGCGTAAAGTTTGCTAAAAATAGAAACGATACCTGAAGCGATGAGATGTTTGTGTTCCGGATGCTGTGTCGAGAGGATGTTTAATGAGAAAGGCCTTTCGGTATCGAACGGTTCAAGATAGATAACATCATTGATGCGTCTTTTTGGGATATAGTTGACTACCGTTTCGCAAAGGTCGCCGTGGGGGTCGACTATGGCGATACCGCGGTCTTTACGGATGTCGTCTATAGCCATGTTGGCAATAAGAGTAGATTTACCCGCGCCTGTTTTACCCATGACGTATATGTGTTTTGTGCGATCGACAGATTTGATACCGAAAATCGTTTCTTTGTTTTTGTATTCCGCCTTGCCAAAGAAATTAACATCTTTTTTATCTTCATCCGTCATGTTGTCGCGTATAACAGGCAAGTTTTCTGGCGGTTCTCCTTTCAATGTTTTACCCCATGATATGTTCTTGATCTGTGCGACGGGTGTGCTCGCCGGGTGCCACAAAGTTGCCAACTCCTGAGCGTTGAGTATTTGATTGGATCTTTCGAAAAATGTCAGTCGGCGTTCTCTTACCCTCTCAAGCATGCGGTCGCGCCAAAACAATGGGCGCCTGAATACAAGTTGGTTTCCTTCTCCAGCCGATAAGCCGCCATAGGTACCGGCCAGATTGTGCATAAGCGGCATGAGATCGCGGTTTTTATCAGCGGAAGAAACCACCAACCGCACAGCAGCTTTACCACCATTAAATGCAGCTTTTTGGGTAATAAGAGATTTGTTTGCGTCGGGGTTGGATACGGAGCTTGTTTTGCCGGTGAGAGCGTCGGTTTTATCCATTTTGGTAGATCCAAGGACTTTATTTTGCCAATTGTAATGAGCGGGTTTGACTATAAGTTGGATTGCTACTCGTATCAGTTGCTCTTGTTTCGATAAGAATCCGAGAAGTGGGGTTAGAGGATCTGTAGCTTTGAAGTCATTAAAAGTTTTTATAGGTAAGTAAAAATATGAATTGAGCGCCATTTCACCGACGGCCAAATTGGGGTGTTTGTAGACTATATCCATAGGGTCGGTTGTCCGTTGTATTTTTGAAAGAGGGTATGAAGAGGTTATAAGACTTTTGACAAAAGCTTCAGTTGTCGTGGGCACGGTTGCGTAGTAGAAAATGGTCTGGTTTATGAAATAAATTTCAAATGCATATGTGTTCACTGTTTTATAAAGTCTTTTCCATAGTGATACATGGCTTGGTATAAGAGAAGTAAATATTTGTGTAGCCGCTTCAGGTGTTGTTTCGTCATCCTTTGGATTACGTATCTGAAGGTAAGAGAGAGGTATCATATTATAAGAAATTATAGCAGAAATGTATCGTACTGTGTCGAATGTTATTTTATTTTTTAAATATTCTTATAATATGGATAAAAAATTATTTTTATTCATATAGTAATTGATTTGAAGATATATATTGAGTTATTCACATATTATCCACAAAATCCCTATTTAAAAATTTATAAGATATAAAATAAATAGAGTATAATAGATTTATCATATGAGGTTAAATGCCAAAGAATTGAGGCTCGCGGATCCGGGTGAGGCGGAGAAAGCAATCGTCTCGGTCAAGCGCCGGCCAATCTATCTGATATTAGAAAATATATACGATACCTATAATGTCGGTGGATTGTTCCGGTTGGCCGATGCGCTCGCGGTGGAAAAGATATATCTATGTGGACAGATGGAGATACCACCCAATCCAAAAATAAAAAAAGCTTCGATAGGGACGTATAAAATCGTACCTTGGGTATATAAGGAAAATGCCATCGAGGCGATCGCAGAGCTAAAAGCAGCCCATACTAAAGAAGAGGTGGGTATTTATGCGATAGAGCAGCACGAAACTTCTGTTCCATATAACAAGATAGAATATCAATATCCGACTGCATTTATCGTCGGTAATGAAACCTTCGGAGTGACGGCGGAAACTTTGGCTAAAGCAGATAAAATTATCGAGATCCCGATGTGGGGAGTAAATAAATCGTTAAATGTGATTGTTTCTGCAGCAATCGTCACATATCATGCTACTTGCACAAAATCTCCTTGATTTTATCTCGCTGTTTTTCCGGCAGTTTTTCTACCTGATTCAGCACGCCAAGAGTAGCTTTTTCGATGACAAAATCTTCAACTTTTTCCGCCGAGTTGGAGGCAATATGGGAAACATATTCGGTAGCTTTGCCCAGAACTTCACCGCCCACTTTGTTGACGGAATCTTTAATAGGATCGGTTTTGATTTCTTTTTTCTCCTGTCGAGTGCTTTGTGGATAAGATTTATCCAATGTTTTACCATCAACTTTGGCAATCTGCGGATCGTATTTGAGGGCACGGTATCCGATTACTCCGGCAATAGCTATGGCAACGATTACGCCTGGTTTGATCGACATAATAATTAGTATAGTGTAAAATATAGCGTACGTCGTTCTAAACGTAAGCCCAAGTAGTTTAGTGGTAAAATAAACCCTTGGTAAGGGTTAGACCACGGGTTCGATTCCCGTCTTGGGCTCATTTAATGGTCGTTAGTTTTTTTGCATAAAAAAAGGCACCTAAATTATCAACTAAGACATTGTCTTGTTGCAACTTGAGTGCCTTTTTCACACTAATTCGTGTCCCTATAATAAACTTCTGTCGCTCCCGCGAGCACATCTTGATCTCCTTCATTTAGGGTCACGGCGGACCCCTTTTGAAGAATTTTTTCGATGTTTACCATAACTCCGGTGGAGCCAGGAGTTTTTACAACTGTTACCTCGGCTTCGAT